>DATCZD010000156.1:0-3574 GCA_036526075.1 Pontiella sp.
GTCGGTGGTATGGATCGGGTGTATGAAATGAACCGTAACTTTCGTAATGAGGGGCTCGATCGCACGCACAATCCTGAGTTTACTGCACTTGAAATCTATCAGGCTTACGGTGATATGCGTACTATGCAGGAGTTGATTCAGAGTATGTTTACGCACCTGGCTGAAACGATTTTCGGCAAGATTGAATTTGAATGGATGGGAAACACGATTAATCTGTCCTCCCCTTGGCGTGAAGTTGCTTACCACGACCTTATCAAAGAACATCTTGGTAGCAATTGGTTTGATAAGGAACTGAATGAGGCCAAAGCTAAAGCTCAAGAGCTGGAAGTGCATATTGAAGATGGGATGGATTTTAAACAGGTCACACACGAAATCTACGATAAAACTATTGAAGGAACGCTCATTCAACCCACCTTTATTACCCGATTGCCGAAGGAACTAGTTCCGTTGGCGAATCATTGCTCTGATAATCCGGAGCTGGTAGATGTATTTGAGCTGATTATTGGTGGAAAAGAAATTGCTCCGGCTTACAGTGAGCTCAACGACCCCATTGAGCAGCGTGCGCGTTTCGAAGAACAGGCTGCTGGTGATGGATCGAAGATTGATGAGGACTTCCTCTCCGCTCTTGAATACGGCATGCCTCCGACTGGTGGCATGGGGATCGGTATCGACCGTTTACTGATGCTGCTCACCGGATCTGATGCCATTCGGGATGTTATATTATTTCCGCAACTTAAGCCGCGCGGATAGAAAGATCCATCAGGGAGCTGAAAGAGTCATGCAATTGCATGGCTCTTTTCGTTTTTATGTTAAAGGCGCGGATGCTGATTTCGTTCGACTGGCTTCTCTTATTTTTGATCAGCTTGTCCTTTTAAAGGGCGACTGCGCCAGATTAGGTGAACGAGAGTTTTCGAGTTTTTGTCTCGTGGTGTCTTCATGCTATCAGCCTTTTCAGCTAATCGGATCCTGTGATTATTCCTGCTTTTCTTGGGAGCATTTTCAAGTAGCTGCGCTCCAAATCACAGGTCCGGTTCATAGTATTTTAGTATGAAATTGCGCAGTGGTGGAGCGGGTTCCCAGTTTTGTTCGTATTCGACCTCAGATCTTAATCCCTAATTTTTAGATAAAAATAAGGGAAATCAATTGACGATAGGTGGGTTAAGGTGGCATAAAGACCCACTAAAGGGAGAGAAATGGGGCGATATTATGGAAGTGTTAGATCAAGTTCCGGCATTGTTCGTAGGATCATTCACGCATTCTCTTGATGCCAAGCGTCGGATGATTTTCCCGGCTAGCTGGCGAAATCTGGCTGGTGGCTCGAATCAGCTTTTTGCTTTTCCGCATCCGGAAGAACGGTGTCTGTACCTTTATACCGCGGCAGAAATGATGCGCCGTATTTCCGAACTTCGCGGTGGCGTGGTGGATCGCAATGATCAGCAGGCAATTCGTTCGATTACAGCTGGGGCCGATATGCTGGTCTGGGATGCACAGGGCCGCATTCGTATTGCTGAAAACCTATTGGCGCATATTGATGTTAGGGAACAGGTGGTTCTGGTTGGGGCGCTCACTCGCATAGAGCTTTGGAGTGCCGAGCATTTTGATTTAGCTCTGCCACAGGAATCCTCCGTGGCGGAGAATGTATTTTTTGGCGGATATTGAGTGTAAGAGCTTACGACTGAGAAGGGGAGTTTGTGCATATACCGGTCATGTTTGAAGAATGCCTAGAGGCGCTGTCCATTAATCCGGAAGGAGTTTATGTGGACGGCACGCTGGGTAATGGAGGACATGCGACTGGGATACTGAATCGTCTGGGTGAAGGAGGATTGTTGATCGGTTTTGATTGCGATGCTGATGCGATTGATCGGGTGCAACGCAAGCTGATCGGCGCTAATGGAAAACGGGTAGAATTAGTTCACGACAACTATGCAAACATGGCTGATCGCCTTGATCAGTTGGGGATTGCCAAGGTGGATGGCATATTGCTGGATTTAGGTGTGAGTTCCTTTCAGTTGGATGTTGCCGAGCGCGGGTTCAGTTTCCAACAGGATGCCCCGATCGATATGCGTATGGATCAGACTGGAGGACAGACTGCCGCTGAGTTGGTGAATACGGCGTCTGAACAGGAATTGGCCAATATTATTTTTCAGTATGGAGAAGATCGCGCTTCTCGTCGGATTGCCCGGGCGATTGTGGAAGCCCGTTCCTCAGCGAAGATTTCAAGCACACTGCAACTGGCCGGAATTGTAGAACGCGCCAAGGGCGGCCGAAAGGGCAAAAAAACCCACCCGGCCACGCAAACTTTTCAGGCACTACGAATAGCGGTTAATGATGAGTTGGCTGGTATCGAAAAAGTTTTGGAGACCATGGTGAATCGGGTTGTGAAAGGCGGGCGCATTGCAGTGCTGACTTTCCATAGCTTAGAGGATCGCGTGGTGAAGCAGTTTTTTAATCGTCATGTTCCGCGCGAAGAATCGCTGCAACAGGGCGGAGTACGACGGGTTTATGAAGAGCCGTCGGTAGAATGGATTTGGAAGAAACCTTTAACGGCAACAGCAGAAGAGCAGGATGCGAATCCGCGCTCACGTTCAGCAAAGCTGCGTGCAGTGAAAGTGGGAGTATGATATGGCAGCAAAACGATCATCTAAAACGAAAAGTAAAAAGAAACAGGCTCGGGTACCGTTCCCTTCGATGCTGGCCTACATGCTGGTTGCCGTAACCGTTCTGGGGCTTAGTTATGTATGGGTCTGCACCCGCTGTGATGCCCTAGGTAAAGAGATTAAGCGCAAGGAGGCCGAACTTGCCGCTGCCCAGAAACGGTTGGTAAATGAACAGGATCGCTGGTCGAGTATCACCTCTCCGGCCAATCTGGAACGTGCAATCCGAAAGCACCGTTTGGCCATGACCATGCCGAAGGAGAACCAAGTGGTTCGGGTTGGAAGTTGGAATGCTTCTGAAAAAACGGCCATGACCACTCGCTGGGGAATAAAATAGTATATTTGCTGAGGAACGAACCGGTGTAAAATGGCGGAAGTGCGATGCAAGTGGCGGATTGTGATATTGGCGGTAGTAATACTGTTAGTGTTCACAGGAATCGGCTTCCGCCTGACCGTTTTGCATTTAAGGCCAGCCAGCTGGGTTCTAGAGCCAATCGAAAAGGGCCGGATGTATGAATGGAAGCCGGTAGGAAACCGTGGACGGATTGTAGACCGTAACAATCAGATTCTTGCCATGGACCTGGCTGCGTATCATGTTTATGCTGATCCAAAATATATTGCCGAACATGGCGATGCTGATCTGGTGGCCAAGCATCTTTCACACGAATTTAAGCTATCAGAGGATCATGTACGGGAGCGGTTAGCGGATACATCGCGTCAATATGTACGCCTTAAAAAATATGTTCCAGGACATCGGTTGAAACAGTTTAAACGAAGAGCGTATGGAGTTAACTATACTCCGAAAGAGCTGTTCAATGGTTCCGAGACCAATATTTATCTCCGTGGCGTAGGATTGGAAGATGCGCCAATTCGTAACTATCCTAAAGGACCTTTAATGGCCCATGTAGTTGGATTTGCCA
>DATCZD010000157.1:0-2642 GCA_036526075.1 Pontiella sp.
CAGATACCAATGCCAATCTAAGCGCACGATACCCTTCATTAAATTGTACATCATTCAGAATACAAAATTCTTTCCACGAATCAATCCCTTTTGGCAACTTTACTTGCCCCTGATCAAATTCAGCGTCACCCGAAAAAATAAGATGAATCTGTGCCAGTACCCGAGCCGCATCATTGATGGCAAACTCCCGTCCTTCAACAACCTCCATCAGATCAAAATAAACTCCCTTGGAATTTAAAAAGGTCACACATTCCGTAAGATTTGCATCTGAATCAACATAGCGCTCAAATAGGCCGGAATACTTTGCAAAGAAAAGTGCCGCATCTGCATGCGTCGGAATCGGCGCCTTTTCTACCTCAGCATCACCGGCACACACCACCCCTGCCACCCCCAAAAAGATTGCGCATCCTAGAAGGGACCCCCTTAAAACATGTTTCAAAATAACCCCCAATAAAATCTATCAACTGAAAAGCTCTTTTGTCATGCAGATAGTTTCTGCTATGAATGCTCTGATTTTTACCACGGGACCGTTAATGAAGACCAATTCTTTCAGCTATAAATTAAACGAAAAACAACAACAGGAACTGCAACGCCTGCTTGTATCATCTAAATACACTCCGGAAAATGTTCCCCATACTCAGATTGCGGTATCCATCCCCGACTGCCGCATCAATCTCTACAAGTCAGGAAAGCTACTCGTGCAGGGGAAAGCAGCTCAGGAATGGATCACCTTCACCCTTGAAACCGAAGTTCTAAAAGAGGCTAAACTAGGTTATGAAGACCTTCATGACCCCGAAGCCTTTAAACCCCATATGGGCATTGATGAGAGTGGAAAAGGTGATTTCTTTGGTCCATTGGTCATTGCCTCTGCTTATGTTGATGAACGTCTTGTTGAAAAGCTGCAAGAAATGGGCGTTCGGGACTCTAAAAGAATTTCATCCGACAAAGTTGCACTTAATATGGCACGCGATATTCGAAAACTACTGGGCGACCGCTGTGCACTAATCACCATCGGGCCAAGATCATACAACCGTATGTATTCAAAAATCCGCAATGTAAATAAAATGCTGGCCTGGGGTCACGCCAGAGCAATTGAAAACTTACTTGAGAAGGTTCCGAATTGCCCGCGCGCACTTTCCGATAAGTTTGGACCTACTCACCAGATTGAACAGGCCCTTATGGAGAAGGGTCAAAAGATAAAACTTGATCAGCGCACCAAGGCAGAGTCTGATCCCGCTGTAGCCGCAGCCTCTATCCTAGCTCGTGCCGGATTTATCTATGCTCTTCAGAAAATGGGGAAACAATACGGCATTGAAGTGCCAAAAGGCGCATCCGACAAAGTGCGGCGCGAGGCCGAAAAACTTGTGGCCGACAAGGGGCCGGGCATTCTGCTTGACACCGCAAAGTGCCATTTTCAGACCACGGACAAAGTCCTGACCGAAGTGGGCTACTCCCGCAAAGACCTCCCTCCACCGACCTAACCGACCGTTTACTCCTATAAAAAAAGGAAAGTTAGCCTTGCGCTGCCTCCCCCAGTTTGTTTAAAACCCACCTCCCAATTGAAACGAGGATTTTTGACATGAAAGCAGATATTCATCCAAACTACGAAGAAGCAACGATTCGCTGCGCCTGCGGTAACGAGATCGCGACTCGCTCTACCGTCAAGGAAATGCATGTAAATACATGCTCCAGCTGCCACCCGTTCTTCACTGGTAGTGCCAAGCTGATTGACACAGAAGGTCGCGTCGACCGCTTCAAGAAGCGGTTTGCCGAAGGCATGTATTAATCAACTTGCTGTCAATGAGGCCGAACCTGCGAAAGCACGTTCGGCCTTTTTGCGTTAATAATCTGTAATTTCTAGATCGGAACTCAACCATGGTCGACCAAGCCTACTTCGAACAGTTAAAATCCAAACTCAGCGAACTTGAAGACCGCATGTCTCAGCCTGAAGTTTCAGCTGACCCGAAAAAAATGCAGGAATGTATGCGTGCCTATGCGCATCAGAAGAAACTGGCTGAATGCGCCGAAAAAGTGATCCGCCTATCCGAATCCAAGGCCGAGTCCGAAGCGATTCTCTCCGACTCGGGTTCCGACGCCGAACTCAAAGAGATGGCTGAAATGGAGCTCGCTGAGATCGAAGAAAGCCTGCCTCAGGCCGAACGGGACATGATGGTATCCCTTATTCCACCGGACCCGACTGACTCTCGCAATGTCATCATAGAAATCCGCGCCGGAACCGGCGGAGATGAAGCAGGCATCTTCTGCGGAGACCTGTACCGCATGTACACCCGCTATTTTGACATCAAAGGCTGGCGTTATAAAATCCTTGATGTGAGCCCGTCCGAGTCCGGCGGTTATAAAGAAATCTCGTTCTCTGTTGAAGGTGAAAATGTTTACAAGACATTAAAACATGAAGGCGGAACCCACCGCGTACAGCGCGTTCCTCAGACAGAAACTCAGGGCCGGGTTCACACTTCTGCGGCCACAGTAGCCGTATTAGCCGAAGCCGAAGAAGTCGACATTGAAGTTAAGACCGAAGATCTCCGCATTGACACCTACCGGGCACAAGGTGCCGGCGGCCAACACGTGAATACAACCGACTCCGCTATTCGCATTACTCACATTCCGAGCGGCGTTGTAGT
>DATCZD010000158.1:0-10526 GCA_036526075.1 Pontiella sp.
CTTTGATGCAAAAATGCCGGGAGGGACCTTCTTTATGTATTTGAAGGCTCCGAAAGGTGCTGGTGATGTTGAATTCTCCAGTGCTGAAGAAGCATCGCTTTATCTAATTGAGAATTATGGCATCTCAACTGTTCCGTGGGATAATACCGGTCCGTTTATTCGTTTTGGTGCGGTATTCCAGTCTGCCGGGGAAGCGGATGACGATCGTGTCTTGAATGAACTGGCTACGCGTTTGAAGAAGGCCGACCTGAAGTTCTAAGAAAAATGGTAGGGCGGGGAATGGCTGAAAGTTCCCCGCCTTCCTGTGTTTTTATGTTCTGGATTATTTACAATCTGCTGTTTCCTGTTGCTTTCCTGCTGATGCTACCGAAGTTTGTTTCGCGCATGCTCAAACGGGGAGGCTATGGGCAGCATTTTTTGCAGCGCATCGGACTTTTCAGAGCCAGTACCAAGGTGAAGTTTCGGGAACATCAGCGCATTTGGGTGCATGCCGTTAGTGTCGGAGAAATTTATGTTGCACTGAAGTTTATCAAGGCCTATAGATCCAAGTATCCTGATGCCTGTTTTGCATTGAGCACCACAACTTCCACTGCGCATGCCATAGGCAGGAAGGAGATCGATGATCGTGATGTGCTATTTTATTTCCCGGTGGATCTGCCGATTATCATTAAAAAGGTGCTATGTATCGTGAATCCGGAGCGACTGGTTTTGGTAGAGGGGGAATTCTGGCCCAACCTGATTCGTCTTGCTGACAATAAGGGCATTCCGATTTCATTGATTAATGGTCGAATGTCGGAACGCTCCTATAAGGGGTATCGAAAGTTGAAGCCGCTTACCTCTGACATTCTTCGGCGGATCAAACCTGTCTGCGTCCAAGTTAATAAAGATGCTGAACGAATGATCGGCATTGGTGCGCCTGCAGAACACGTACACGTCATGGGAACCGTTAAATTTGATGTTGCAGAACGAGATCTTGAGGGCGAAACGGGAGCCCGTGAAGTAATGCAGAAACTTCATGTTACGGAGGATGCCGTGGTATTACTCGGCGGTTCAACCTGGCCGGGGGAGGAAGCTGTTCTTTGTGAGCTGTATAAAAAGTTTAAGCCGGATTATCCTAACTTGTTTTTGGTTCTTGTACCGCGTCACGTTGAGCGGGCGTCCGAAGTTATTCAGTGTCTGGAAGGGCAAAAACTCTCTTTTGTTCGTCGCAGTCAGGTGGAACTGTTTGACGGGACGGAGCGGCCGGATGTATTATTTGTCGATACCACCGGCGAGCTGCGCAACTTTTATTCTGTAGCTGATATGATTTTTGTCGGAAAAAGTCTTAAAGAAAATGGAGGCCAGAATCCGATTGAGCCGGCCATGTACGGTAAAGCGGTTGTGGTGGGGCCTAATATGGAAAACTTTCCTTCGGTTATGCCGGTCTTTGTAGAGCAAAATGCTGTGATGCAGGTAGCCGATGAGGCGGAGCTGGAAGAGGTGATTGGACTTTTGTTATCTGATGTTGAGCTCCGCACAGCATTAGGTGATCGTTCAGCAAAAGTGGTTGCTGAAAACCGTGGTGTCATTGAGCGAACGGTTGAGTGTTTGGCGAGGGATTAGTCTTGGAGATGCGTGTGGGTTTTCGCTACATTCCCACATCTTCTAGCGATTGGAATGATTATGTCAGATACGGATATTTATAAAAACCGCGAGCCGATGCCGGTCGGTGCTAAGCAACCGCGTAAAAACTACCAACGTCGCCGCAACCGCGTGCAACATCCTTTTGATGATAAGCCCCGTCAGCGTCGAAGTAAAAATTCTGGACTACGACGTTTTTTACATCTTTCTCGTAAGTCCGAAAATGAAAAGTTTTTCTGGGTCGGCACCGCGGTCATTTTTGTGACCGTATTGCTGTTTGCGGCAATCTGGCAGTATTTGATTATCGGGAAAGCCTCTGAAAAAAAGGCCGATGAAAAAACGGCCGCTTCAGCCTCAGCTTCGGAATAATCTCCGAAGTTTTTCCGCGAGCGACTCATCGCGCGTTCTCCTGCCTTCGTAGGGTGGGGGGCTTACCTCTACATCGATATTGCCGGTCTGAAACCCGCCACTAAAAGGTGTGGCCTGGTGCTCCATCAGCACCATTCGGTATTCCTGCTGTCCGGCCTGATAAATATAAAAGCCGATAAATGCCAGTAGGAACTGCATTTTAAGAAGTCCACTAATGATAAAAAAAATGCAGAAATATTTTCCAACCTGAATCGCAATGCGGGTTGCTTCCACTCTCCCCCTTCGAGCCGCGAGAAAGGAACGGAGGATCCGTCCTCCATCCATAGGGAAGCAGGGCAAAAGGTTGAATCCAAAAAGAAATAGGTTGATAACACCGATAACGCCCAGAAGCGGGGATCCTGATAGAATCCCAATGATCCCTAGAGTAAGACTGACGGCTGGTCCGGCAATGGCAATTTGGAATTCATCCAGTGGATGGGATGGCAAACCGGATATTTTAGCTACGCCTCCAATGGGGCTGAGCATAATTTCCTGAACATGGCATCCCTTGCGGATTGCCACAACAGAATGCCCCAATTCATGAAGGGCAACACTTGTAAAAACACCGATAACTAAAACCAGACCGATAACAAAACTGTTACTATAGATCATAGCTAGGATAGGAAGAAAAAGTACCAATAATATATGGGCGCGGATTGGGATGCCAAATGCACGCCCGAGTAAAATAGAATTTCTATTCATATGTTCCTTTAATTTGAGAAATGACAATCACGGTTGCGCTAGGAGTTTGTAAAAACAAGTGTAAATAGTTGTTTTTCATCCAAGGACGTTGACAGTAAGGGGTAAATATTCTTTTATCCGTAAATTCGGATATATGGATAATGGGTGAGATACTAGATATTTTTAAAGCATTGGCTGATGAGGGGCGCCTGAGGATTCTACGGGCGATCGATCAGGCGGAGCTGTCTGTGGCGGAGCTTGTTAATGCTTTAGAAATGCCGCAGTCAACAGTGAGTCGTCATCTCAAACCGATGCGTGAGGCCGGGTTGGTTTCTTCGCGGCGCGATGGAACCTCTGTTTACTATAACCGTGGAGACCTTTTTCGCGACGCAGCCTTTGCTCAGATTCTGAATGAACGCCTCAAAGAGATTTCAGTAGCAAATCGTGATGCAACTGCAGTTGAGCGTGTACTTGATTTACGTCGAAAAAAGAGCCGTGAGTTTTTTGATGAGATTGCCGGGCGTTATGGCTCTCTTACGGAGCCAGGCGGTGGGTGGCAGGCGCTAGCCGCAGGACTCGCAGCAGGTTTCGCCGGCAAGAAGGTTGCTGATTTAGGATGTGGAGAGGGTGCGCTAGCCTTGTTGCTCGCCCGGTTTGCAGAGCGGGTTGTTGTTTTTGACCAGTCTGAGAAAATGCTAAAACTGGTTTCTGAAAAAGCGTCAGAGCAGGGAGTATTGGATCATTTAGAGTTTCGGATTGGGAACCTTGAAAGCCTGAATCTTGCTGATGAATCGTTTGATGCTGTGTTTATTAGTCAATCTTTACATCATACCTCTACACCCGAAGATGTGATCGCTTCCGCCGCGAAAGGGCTGAATGCGGGTGGACAGCTAATTGTTTTGGATTTGGTTCGGCATGAGCATGAATGGACCCGCGAAGAATGGGCGGATCAATGGTTGGGCTTTGATCCTCTCGAGATTCGTGAATGGCTTAAGCGTGCCGGGATTGAGCCTATGGTAGTGGATTCGTTACCTGGATCAACTCCTGACCTCTCAGTGCTGATTGTTGTCGGAACAAGAAATAGATAGATTTATACAACTAAGGAGTCTTCCAATGGCAGGAAAAAAGAAAACGGCTAAAAAGGCCGAAAAGAAAAAAGTTCAGGACTATGTAATTGCCGATATCTCACTGGCTGACTTTGGGCGAAAAGAGATGGAGCTTGCAGAGTATGAAATGCCCGGGCTAATGGCGTTGCGTGAAAAGTATGGTAAGGAAAAGCCACTTAAGGGTGCGCGAATTACCGGATCTCTGCATATGACCATTCAGACTGCGATGCTAATTGAAACCCTGCAGGAACTGGGTGCCAAGGTGCGTTGGGCCAGCTGTAATATTTTTTCCACACAGGATCATGCAGCAGCCGCTGTCGCGAAAAAGGGGACCGCGGTTTTTGCAGTCAAGGGTGAGACGTTGGAAGAGTATTGGGAGTATACCGATCGTATTCTGGATTGGGGGAACGGCAAGGGACCTAATGTGATTCTTGATGATGGTGGCGACGCCACTATGTTTGTTCAGATAGGGTGTAAGGCTGAGCTGGATCCATCTATTCTCGATAAGACTCCGGAGAGTGAAGAAGAAGCTGTTTTCCTTGCACAGGTTAAAAAAGCGCTGAAGAAAGATCCAAATCGTTTCTCCCGTATCGCGAAAGACATTCTCGGAGTGTCTGAAGAAACTACTACAGGTGTTCACCGTCTCTATCAATTAGCAGAAAAAGGGGAACTTCTTTTCCCTGCATTTAATGTCAATGACTCGGTGACCAAGTCTAAGTTTGACAACCTGTATGGTTGTCGTCATTCGCTGGTCGACAGCATCATGCGTGCAACGGATGTTATGTTGTCCGGTAAGGTGGCTGTCGTTGCCGGATACGGTGATGTCGGTAAAGGCTGTGCTCAGTCTCTCGTTGGACAGGGTGCCCGTGTAGTTGTCACAGAAATAGACCCAATTTGCGCACTTCAGGCTGCGATGGAAGGGTATGAAGTGATGAACATGGATGATGCAGCGCTGTTAGGGGATATCTTCGTAACCACTACCGGTAACTGTGATGTGATTACCGAACGCCATATGAAGAAAATGAAAGATATGGCAATTGTCTGTAATATTGGCCACTTTGATTCTGAAATTCAGGTTGAGAAGATGAAGAAATATAAGTGGACCAATATTAAACCACAGGTCGACAAAATTACGATGCCGAAGGGAAACAGTATAATTCTATTGGCCGAGGGTCGTCTGGTGAATCTCGGATGTGCTACCGGCCACCCGAGTTTTGTCATGTCCAACAGCTTTACCAATCAGGTGCTGGCGCAGATGGAACTCTATTGTAATCCGGGTAAATATCCAATTGGGGTTTATACATTGCCGAAGATCCTTGATGAAGAGGTTGCCCGCCTTCATCTGGAGAAGATAGGCGTAAAGCTCGATACCCTGACTACAAAGCAGTCCAAGTATCTCGGTATTCCGAAGGCTGGCCCATTCAAACCGGAACATTATCGCTACTAGGTGTGTTAAATGTGGTAGAAATTGGGCGGCTTTTGCCGCCCTTTTTGTAATAAGGAGGGAAGATGATAGAACAATCCGATTATCCAATGGCGCTTGTGCCGCCGGAAACAGCTGTGACTGTAATTGATTTGAGCTTGTTGGAATCTGCAACTTCAGCTTCTCGGAAAAGTCCGCGTCGTCGCATTATTCAGCCTCTGCATAAGGACGGATCTAATCGTCTTCAGCGGATGATTAATGCCGTTCAGCCTGGAAGTTATATCCGACCACATCGCCATGCTGTTGAACGAGGTGAAAGTATCGTGGTTCTTTCGGGAGGCCTCCTTTACTTGGTCTTTGATGACCATGGCCGTGTGAAACAGCATTTTAAAGTTCAGGCCGGGACATCATGCTTTGGTATCGATGTAGATGGTGGTATTTGGCACAGCTTTATTGTACTTGAGCGGGATACCGTTCTGTTTGAAGTTAAGCCCGGTCCGTACGATTCCGTTTTCGATAAGGAGTTTGCTCTCTGGGCACCGGAAGAATACAGTCCGGAAGTAGAGGCCTATATAGAGGAGTTGTTACAGAATTTAACCACATCCCGATAAGGCATTGATCCTCCGAATATATCGAGGGCGGAGCCGATCGTTACATCAATCCGCCCGTCTCCAGCTTCATTTAGTTTTTCCAAGTCCTCAAAATTTCGGACACCGCCGGCATAGGTGCAGGGAATGGGGGAATGGTCAGATAAAAGCTGAACAAGCGCTTCATCCATGCCCTGTTGTTTGCCCTCCACATCGACGCCGTGAATGAGAAATTCACTACAGAAGGCTGAAAGCTTTTTGAGAGAAAATTCATTTACCACCATGTTGGTAAAGGTTTGCCATCGGTCCGTAACGACATAATATTCGCCGTCTTTTTTGCGACAGCTCAGATCAATTACAAGACGCTCCTTCCCGACTTTTTCCAGTAGCAGGTCCAATCGGTTCGGGGAAATTTGGCCTTTCTGGAAAAGATAGGAGGTCACGATGATATGAGAGGCTCCTGCATTAATCCATTCGCTGGCATTGTCTTCGGTAATGCCGCCTCCGATTTGCAGACCGCCCGGCCAGGCGGCTAAAGCTTCGCGTGCCGCCTCGTTGTTTCCTTTTCCAAGCTTTATAACATGGCCGCCGGTAAGGCCGTCTTTTTTGTATAGCTCGGCATACCAGGCTGGCGGTTTTTCGGATACAAAGTTGGTTTCCGGTTCGGCCTTGTCGCTTAATGAGCCGCCGATTATCTGTTTTACTTTTCCGTCATGGAGATCTATGCAGGGTCTGAATTTCATAATGTGGAGACTGTGGCATAGGATAGGCGGGGAATTCAACGCTTGTATCTCTCCGCGTTCTGCATATCATCGCTCGTTCGATTTGATAAACAGTGGAAGAAAATGAGTCATGAGCGAAAAACCATCTAAATATTATGTCACCACGCCGATTTATTATGTGAATGATAAACCGCATATTGGTCATTCCTATACAACCATACTTGCCGATGTGCTGGCGAATTATCACCGTCTACTTAATGTGCCTACGCATTTTTTAACCGGAACGGATGAGCACGGGCAGAAGGTTCAGCAGGCTGCGGATGCGAATGGCATTACACCGCAGGAGCAATGCGATCAGACCGTTGTTCGTTTTCAGGAGCTTTGGAAACGCTTAGAAATTACCCATGACGATTTTATTCGCACTACTGAATCTCGCCATAAAGTCGTGGTTCAGCAGACGTTGCAGGAGCTGTTTGATCGTGATGAGATCTATAAAGCGGAGTATGAAGGGTGGTACTGCGTCGGCTGTGAACGTTTCTTTACAGAAAAGGATCTTGTTGATGGTGACTGTCCTGAGTGCAACCGCAAGGTGGATTCTATCGTAGAGTCCAACTATTTCTTTCGTATGAGCAAGTATCAGAGTTGGCTCATTGAATATATTGAGAATAATCCGGGTTTCATTCAGCCTGAGTTTCGTAAAAATGAAACGCTTGGCTTCCTGAAAAACAAGGAGCTACAGGATCTCTGTATTTCTCGTCCTAAGTCGCGCCTTGCCTGGGGAATAGAACTTCCATTCGATACTGACTTTGTGACCTATGTCTGGTTTGACGCATTGATCAACTATATATCGGCTGTTGGATATAAATCCAATGAAGAGGAGTTTAAACGCTGGTGGCCGTGCTCCACACACCTCATCGGTAAAGATATTCTTACCACGCATACCGTTTATTGGCCGACGATGCTCAAAGCGATGGGTGTTGAAATGCCGGAATCCATCTTTGCGCATGGCTGGTGGCTGACCGGCCGTACTAAAATGAGCAAGTCGCTTGGTAATGTTGTTAATCCGATGGATATGATTGATCGCTATGGGGTTGATGCCTTCCGCTACTTCCTGATCGCCGAAATGACGCTGGGGCAGGACGCTTCCTTTACCGAAGAAGCCTTTGTAAAGCGTTACAACTCAGATCTGGCCAACGATCTCGGCAATGTCACGAACCGCGTGCTCAATATGATCTCCCGTTACTGTGATGGAAAGATGCCTGACCCAAAAGAGGGAGATCGGGCCGTGCACGTGAATCCAGAGACGAATGAAACTTATTTCGATACTCATGCAGAAGATGAACTCTGGAAATATGTTAAAAGCGCTGCCGAAGCAATGGGGACAATGATTGATCAAATGAAGCTCGATGGCGCGATTGCATTGGTAATGTCAGCCGTTCGGCAGATTAATGTATACCTTCAGGAAAAAGCTCCTTGGAATATTGCCAAGCTGGGTGGCTTGCAAGGTGAAATTAATAATTGTCTCTACACGGCCGCAGAATGCCTCCGGGTCTGCGCCGCGCTACTCTATCCGGTGATGCCTGAAAAGATGCTGGCGCTACGTTCGGCTCTTGGGATGGCTGATGCAAAACCGCATTTCGGTAAGCTAACGGAGTTTGGTGTGCTGGTTTCCGGTTCGGAAATTTCACAGCCCGGCGCGCTTTTCCCTCGTATTGAAGTGGAAAAGAAAGAAGAAAAGCCTGTTGAAAAACCGAAAACGGAAAAACAGAAGCCTAAGAAAAAAGATATGGAACCGGCCACAGAAGGTCTTGTTTCCTTTGATCAGGTGATGGCGGTTAATCTTAAAACAGCGCTCGTGCTGGCCGCCGAAAAGATTGAAGGGGCGGATAAGCTCTTAAAGCTTCAAATTGATCTGGGTGAAGAAAAACGCCAGCTGGTTGCTGGAGTCGCCCTGCACTATAAGCCGGAAGAGCTGATTGGAAAAACCATTGTGGTGGTAGCTAATCTTAAACCCGCCAAGTTGCGTGGCGTCACATCAGAAGGAATGCTCCTGGCGGCTTCTGTTGGCGATAATCTCAGGCTGGTAACCGTTGATGGAGTAATAGAACCGGGAGCTTCAGTAAAATAGAATCGAAACGGTAATATTGCCTTAAAAAGGGTTTGCAACTCGATGGGGCAACTGTAATCGTATGCGGAACTTTTCAGCAAACTGTCACGATGGGCGTGGCACGAATGTTTTAAGCGGATTAACTGGAGGAATACTTCGATGAAAAAAATGATGACTGTTAGTATGGTGGCCTTGATGGCTGCAGGTATTGTAAGTGCCCAGGAGATGGTAATTGTTAATCAGGGTTCTTCTCAGGGTGCTGATGTTGAAGTTACTGCAGAAGCTGCACTGGTTTCTTCCTACGTCTGGCGTGGTCAGGTTCTCAATAATGATGCAGTTCTTCAGCCGCAGCTGACCGTTGAAAAGAACGGCGTAAGCTTCAATATCTGGGGTAATTATGATTTGGGCGAGAATGGTGCCGGTATTTCCAGCGATTATTCTGAAATTGACATGACCTTGGCTTACACGCTTCCGATTGATGTGAATGACATGGCGTTTGATGTTGGTATTATTCGTTATGACTTCCCGAATGTTGTTGTTGGTGGGGAGGAAATTCCGGCTACTACAGAGTTGTTTGTTTCTGCAACCATCTTAAGTTTTTCAGACTACTTTATCCCGTCAGCAACTCTTTTTGGTGATATTGATGAAGTAAACGGCACTTATGTTCTGTTTGATGTAGTTGCTCCGTTGGAGATTAGCGATGTATTTGCTGTGGAAGCCGGTGTTTCGGCAGGTTACGGTAATACTTCTTATAACGATTATTATTTTGCTGGAGACAAAGAATCAGGATTCAACGATTATAACCTCTATGTAAATGCTTCCTACGAAGTTGCTGAAAATATTTCTGTGTCACTGAACATGACTTACACCATACTCGACGGTGGTGAAATCGAAGATGCGGCGGATGTGCTCTACGAGGATAAGGAAAAGTTCTGGGGCGGCGTGAATGTTGCATATGACTTTTAATTGAAGCGAAATGCTGCAAGTCAACGCCCCGGAAAATGCCGGGGCGTTTTTTTTGGGTGGGTTGGAGAAGACCGAGTCGCTAGACTCAGTCGAATTTTTAATAAGTAAAGGTGGAAGTCATGAATGAACTGTTGAATCTGCTGAAACAGAATGCGCTCGAATCTCCGGAAAATATGGCCAAGATGC
Organism: Pontiella sp.; assembly: GCA_036526075.1. GTDB lineage: Bacteria > Verrucomicrobiota > Kiritimatiellia > Kiritimatiellales > Pontiellaceae > Pontiella. The sequence goes on from DATCZD010000158.1 coordinate 9,807, forward strand.
TTGGTATCTCGACTGAAGAAGTACGGAAAAAAATTACCGAATATGAAAAGGATGGAATCATTCGCGCCTATCAGGCCGTTGTAAATGAGGAGCGTTTGGATGCCTCTTTGGTGACTACGGTTATCGAAGTAAAGGTTACTCCTGAAAGCGAGGGTGGGTTTGACCGTATTGCTGCGCGTATCAGTCGCTTTCCAGAGGTGGAGTCGGTTTATCTCATGTCCGGAGGCTTTGACTTGTTGCTCTTTATTAAAGGGCGCACCATGCACGAGGCAGCGGGCTTTGTAAGCGAAAAATTGGCTACCATGCCGGGGGTTACCTCCACTTCTACACACTTTATGATGAAGACCTATAAACAGAACGGCATTGTTATGCAAATGGGAGAGGATAATGAACGACTCAAAGTCTCTCCATAGCCGCATTTCCAAGGTCGTTCAGAATATTCCCCGTTCAGGTATCCGCGACTTTTTTGATGTGGTCAGTTCTCGCGAAGATGTAATTTCGCTCGGTATCGGTGAACCGGATTTTAGCACGCCGTGGCATATCCGTGAAGCGGCTTCAGTGGCTCTGGATCGCGGCCTGACAAGCTATACCTCTAATATGGGGCTTCTTTCTCTGCGACGCGGTATTTCTCAGTATGTGGAGAAGAAAACGGGCACTTTTTACCGACCGGAAGATGAAGTGCTAGTTACAGTTGGCGTTTCGGAAGGATTGGACTTGGCA
>DATCZD010000159.1:0-23244 GCA_036526075.1 Pontiella sp.
TAGCTATTTTGGCGGCGATTGCGGCGTGGGCGCTAGCTGGGTTGGCCAGCCGTAAAAAGCTTCTGGCCCGGGCGGAGTTGGAACTGGACGAGCGGCAGGGAAAGCTTGAAATGCTGGTGCAGGAAAAGGCGGAGCTAAAGGAAGCCTGTGTCCGACTGGAAACGGAGCGTGATGCCAACCAGAAACATTTTGATGAAAAACTGCAACTACTGAATGAAAGCCGGGAGCAACTGAAAAAAGAGTTTGAGAATCTGGCAAATGAAATTCTGGATCAGAAAGGCCGGGCTTTTAAGGAGATGAACCAGGAAAGCATCGGTAACCTTCTTTCGCCGCTTAAAAATGATGTGGCGGCTTTTCGCGAGCGTCTGGAAAAAATCCATGAGAGTGATTCCAAAGATCGGATTGCTCTGAAAACCGAGCTGAAACATCTTCAGGAGCTGAATAAGGAAATCACTGAGCAGGCCGAGGAGCTGACCAATGCTCTTAAGGGCCAGAAAAAGGTGCAGGGAAACTGGGGTGAGTTGATTCTGGAAAATGTACTGGATAGCTCCGGACTTCGGCCGGGTATGGACTATGAACGCGAATTTTCTGTGAGCACAGAAGAGGGGCGTCAGCGCCCCGATGCGGTGGTTTTTCTCCCGCATGGCCAGCATCTGATTATTGATGCAAAAACCTCGCTGGTAGCTTATACGCAATATGTAAATGCGGAGGATGAGGTGGTCCGGCAGGCCGCACTTAAGGAGCATGCGAAAGCAGTTGAAGATCGCATCACTGAATTAGCGAACAGGGATTATTATAAACTTTCGGGGCTCAACTCTCCGGAAGTGGTGATTATGTTTATTCCGATTGAGTCCGCCTATGTGGAGGCGCTTAAGTTCAATGATACGCTGTTCCAGCAGGCCATTGAGCGTAATGTGTTGGTGGCAACGCCGACCACCCTATTGACCAGCCTCAATATTGTGCGCCAACTATGGCGCTTTGAGGACCAGAATAAACATACGGCTGAACTGGCGAAAAGGGCAGAGCGATTTCACAGTAAGCTCTGCACGTTTCTGGAAAGCATGCAGAAGGTGGGTCGTCAGATGGATACGGCCAAAGAGACCTATGATAAAGCGCTTCGGCAATTTCATGAAGGTCCGGGTAATCTGATCAAGCAGGCTTCGGAATTTAAGGAGTTAGGCGTTTCTGTTCAGAAGGAACTTCCGAGCGACCTGATTGAACGCGCGAGTTTGGAACTAAGCTCCGGAACAGAGGAAGAGACTGTATAATGCCGCAGGCTTATCAATATCTATTCGGACCAGTCCCTTCCCGCCGCTTAGGGCGGTCGCTGGGTGTAGATTTGATTCCTTTCAAAACCTGCACGTTGGACTGCACCTATTGCCAACTTGGGCAGACTCCGTGTGCGGTGAGTGATCGAGGCGAATATGTGCCGTTGGAAGAGGTTCTTGCTGAGTTGGATCAATGGAGAGTTTCCGGTGGAGTTGCAGACCACATAACGCTGGCAGGATCCGGCGAGCCGACCCTGCATTCTCGCTTTGGAGATGTTTTTCGATGGGTGAAGGATCATACGGATATCGCATCGGTGCTGCTGACCAATGGAACCCTGTTGCATCTTTCTGAGGTGCGTACCGAGGCAGCGCTAGCGGACAAGGTCAAAGTTACACTCAGTGCGTGGGATGAAGCGAGTTTTAGACAGATTCATCGTCCGGCGCAGGGCGTGACCTTTCAACAACTGGTTGATGGCGAGCGTGCCTTCCGCTCGGAATATCCTGGAGAATTGTCGGTGGAAGTTTTTATTGTTGAGGGCGTCAATTCAGCGGCTGACGATGTCCGCCGAATGGCTGCTGTGGTGCATTCTATTAATCCCGACCGCATTGATATCAATACCGCAGTCCGTCCTCCGGCAGAATCTTCTGTGCGGCCCAGTTCCAAAGAGGATCTTCAGCAGTTGGCGGAGCTATTTGGTCCCAAGGCGGTGGTCACCGCTTCTTTCAAAAATCAAGGGGTGACAGCACTTGATCTGAGCGAAGATCTACTATTAGGCTTGATTCGACGTCATCCGTCCAGTTGCTCTCAGTTAGCAAAAGAATATGGGCAACCGGAGGAGGTTGTGGCGCGGATGCTTGAAAAAATGAAAGCCTCCGATTTACTCCTTTCAGAGCTCCGAGGAGGCGATCTCTATTATCTTATTCGATCAGAGAACTAGAGTCCGAAGAGCTTTCGGCAGATCCCTGCTTTGAAGCGGATTCGTTTTTGGAAACGGCTTGTTTCAGGGTTACAACAATTTCATTGTAATTCTTTGCGTTGGCAAATATTTCGGCGGTCTCGCCATCAACATCTTTCATCCCAGCATCAGCTCCATGCTTGAGCAACAGTTTTACATTTTCAAGCTTTCCTTCAGCTGCCGCCCACATCAGCGCCGTAAAATGCTCGTTGTTGTCGACCATATTAATCTTTGCGCCGGCATCAATCAGAAGTTGTACGGTTGTTGTGTCGGGTCCGCTGGCTGCAAACATCAGCGGGCTGGTTCCAATATTGTCCTGCGCATTGACATCGGCTCCAGCATCGAGAAGTTTTTTCACTACATCCTTTTGTCCGTTGAACGCGGCATACATCAATGCGGTGCGGTTTTGCTGGTCGCGATCGTCAACCTTGTAGCCATGGGAAAGCGCTTTTTCGATGGTGGCGGCTTTCCCGTAGAGTGCGGCTTCCATCACTTCCTGTTGCGTTATACTGGGAGTTTCGGCGCGGACATTTAGGCAGAGAAGAGCGATAGAGATCAGGGCTAGTGTTGTTTTCATGAAGTTCCTTTTTTTAGGTTGGGGACCTGCCCGCTAGAGTCGAACAGATTTTGAGGTTGTCTCCTATTCTTGGAATCTTGAGGAAAACGGGGCCAATGCCAAGTTTTTCCTGCGAAAACGGCTCATTTTACTCTCTGCTCGCAGATCAAATAGGATTAAATCAGTACTTATTTAAATTGCTTTTTCAGAGAGGCGGGTTAAAACAGTCAGCGATTCTAAACGGAGGATATATCATGGCGTTTACACTACAGATTGGAGAGCAGGCTCCTGAATTCAACCTGCCGGCTACGAATGGAAGCCGGTATAAACTCAACGATCTTAATGAATCATTGCTGGTGATCTTTTTTACGTGTAATCACTGTCCCTATGTAATCGGGTCGGATGAAAGTACTCGTCAGCTTGCCGACCGTTTCTCGGAGCAGGGGGTTCGTTTTGTGGCGATCAACTCTAATAGCAAAAATACTTATGAAGAGGACAGTTTTGAGCACATGGTGGAGCGCATGGACGAACATAAATTCCCGTGGCTTTATCTTCATGATGAGTCACAGGAGGTTGCCGAAGCGTATGGCGCTCTTCGAACTCCGCACTTCTACGTTTTCGATGCCGAACGGAAACTGGTCTACACCGGCAGGGCCATTGATACGCCGCGGGACTGGACCCAGTCTGCGACCCACGAACTTGCTGATGCGCTGGAAGATCTGCTGGCCGGTCGTCCGGTTGCTGTTCCTGTAACCAACCCGATAGGCTGCAATATTAAATGGGAAGGAAAAGATCGGAAGTGGATGCCGCCGGAGGCCTGTGATTTGGCCTAGGTATAATTTTAATTATTGTTTAAGGCTGTATTTTCGAATCAAGAGTTGTTGAATTTGCGAGATCCAAACCTATACTGGGTATGTTTTTTAAGATACGACTCAACCTACGAAACAGAGAAGAAGGAGAAGCGAATGAAAAAAATTGCTATGGTGTTGGTAGCAGGAGGAATGATCAGCATGCTGACTGGTTGCGGTGTTCCTCAGGAAGAACATGATCAGATTGTAAACGAAATCGAAGCTAAGGCCGCTACAACTGAGCAGGGCTTGAATGATAAGATTGCTGAACTTGAAGACTCCCTGAAGGCCGAAAAGTCTATGGTGGCTGAAACAGAATCTAAGCTGGGGGATGCTAAGTCTGAAATCAAGAAGCTGAAAGCGAAAGCATCTGAAACTGAAGATAGTCTGGCTGCTGCGGAATCTAAGGTTGCCGAGCTCGAATCTGCTCTGGAATCCGCCAAGTCGGTCAGCGCAGCGGCAGTCGAAGTTGCTGCCGAAGCTAAGGAAAAGTTTGCCGCACTCCAGGGTGAAGTTGACGCGCTGAAGGCTCGCGTTGAAATGTATAAGAAAAATATTCAGGCCGTTTCTGCTCCTGCAGTTGCGTCTTCCTCTGCTGTTGCTCCGGTAGTTGAAGAAGATCCTGCTGGTGAGTCTGCGGTTGAAAAGGCAGCTAAACTGCTGGAAAAGATGGGCTCCAAATAAGACACACTCTTAGCAGATTTTATAGAAAGCCCGGGTAATCCCGGGCTTTTTTGTTGGGTGCAGATTTGAATTACAGAGAGTAAGTGTATAAAACTCAAGTCAAGGTTTGTGACAAACACCAGTCTTGCTGTGATTGTAGGCAGGAAAAAGAAGCTGGAGAGAAGTGTTATGGAAGAAATAACAGAGACGACAGAGACAACGCTTTACGATGCAAAAGGACATGCTGTGGCATACATTGTTGAAGATGGGCAATCGAGCATTTACTTATGGGATGGTCATGCGGTGGCTTATCTGGTGGACGAAAATAAAGTATACGGTTGGAACGGACAGCACTTAGGTTGGTTTGAAGAGGGAATTATGCGTGATATTGAGGGTAAAAAAGTGGGTTTTTTTATAGATCAATGTCCGGCTGTTCCAAAAATGGAAAAAACCAAGAAAACAAAAAATACCAAGCGATTGAAGGCTACCCAGAAGGTTCTAAAAGCTCGGCGTTCAGATAAGGAATTATTGGCGGATACTTCGCTTGATGCATTTCTGCGAGCTGGACAGCGGGCGCTTTAACATAAATTATTCAACGGGTTCTGGTTCTATCGTCTTGGTGAACGCTGGAATTTTTTCCATTTGCTGAATAGCACTTCTATAAGTTTGTTGTCTCATTGGTCGGATTCCTGCAGACAAAGCATTTCGATGATCTATTTGATGTTTTTTTTGATCAGAACTTCATGCTTTTTGTTAGGTGTACACATAGATTCCGATTTCTGTGTGAGGTTTAGTAAAAAAACGGAGCAGAGAACCGTTCTGTTTACTTTAATGGGCTATCAACGTTGATATAAGTAATTTCCGGAAGAGAGATGGATATTTAAAGGAGTAGATATGAAAAGAGTATTAATAGCTATTTTACTGACTTTGTCGTTTCAGGCCCTATCAGGATACTGTCGCGAGCAGCTGGCCGTGGATCAAAGCTGGCGGTTTTATAAGGGTTCAGTAGAAAATGCTCATCACTCCGGATTTGATGTTTCAGGCTGGGAGTCGGTGACGATACCGCACACATGGAATGCCAATTTAGTTAAAAATCAGACAGATGACACTTATTACAAAGGGGACGGTTGGTATCGCACTCGGTTACCTATTACATCTGAAATGATTGGTAAACGCCTGTTCCTTCGGTTTGAAGGTGCACTGACGACAGCCGATATCTTTGTTAATGGTGAGAAGGTCGGCCGGCATGAGGGCGGATATACTGCCTTCTGTTATGAGATCACGTCGTTTGTGAAAGAAGGGCCGAACACGCTAGCGGTTAAGGTGAGCAATGCCTATAACGATGACGTTGTTCCGGCGGCCGGCAATCTGTATGCCCGCTTCGGAGGAATTTATCGTCCGGTTTCCTTACTCGTTACAGATGCCATTTGCATTACTCCGCTCGATTATGCTTCGTCGGGTGTATACATCCGCCAGAAAAATGTTTCTGAGCAACAGGCAGAGTTGGATGTTACAACAAAAATTTCGAGCACGAAGCAAGATGAAGAGATACAACTGGTAACCTCCGTATTTGATGCCAATGGCGCTCTGGTTGCAACAGGCTCCAAAATAGTAACGGTTTCTACAAATGAAACTGCGGCTATTGTGCAGCACCTTACGGTCGATCAGCCCCATTTATGGGATGCCCGACGGAATCCCTATCTATATAAAACAGTGGTTCAGTTAGTGCAGGACGGTGAGGTTATCGATGAAGTGATCCAGCCCCTTGGCCTGCGCTATTTTCATGTCGATGTGGATAAGGGCTTTTTCCTGAATGGAAAGCCTTATGATCTCTACGGCGTCTGTCGCCATCAGGAGTGGGAGTACGAGGGTTCGGCGCTGACCGATGAGCATCATCGCAGCGACATCGCGGATATTATGGAGCTAGGTGCTCATGCTGTTCGTTTGGCGCATTATCCGCAGGCGGAAACAATGTATTCATTGTGTAACAGTAACGGGTTGGTGGTTTGGGCTGAAATTCCAGTAACACCGCCGTACAAAGCGAAAAATCCCAAGTATGTCGCCAATGCAAAACAGCAGCTGGTAGAAATGATTCGCCAGAACTACAATCACCCGTCGATTTTCTTCTGGGGGTTGTATAATGAAATCAATATTTCGACGGAGCATGTAGCCGACATGCATAATCTGGCTAAAGCAGAAGATCCGGACCGGCTGACAACTGCGGCCAGTAATAAAAAATGGAACATGCTCGAGCGGTTCAAGACCACGGACATCATGGCATGGAATATCTATCCTATATGGTATGACAAGCGAGATGCGACTCAGGTAGTTCAGCACATCAGAGAAATGACCCCGAGGGATCTTTGCATTGGCATCAGCGAATATGGTGCCGGCGGATGTATCAACCAACATGATCAAAACCCGGAAAAACCGGATCCTAAAGCCGGACGATTTTATCCTGAGGAGTATCAGAATTATTTTCACGAACAGGTTTGGCCCGATCTGAACAGCGCCCCGTTCCTGTGGTGTAAGTTTATATGGAATATGTATGACTTCGCCTGGCCGGGGGTAACCCGCGGAGAGCGGATCAATATGAACAATAAGGGACTGGTTACCTATGATCGCCAAACCCGGAAAGACTCATTCTACTATTACAAGGCCAACTGGTCGGAAGAGCCTGTACTTTACATCACCAGCCGGAGGCATGTGGTTCGTGCGCATTCCGTGACTGCCGTTAAGGTTTACTCCAATCTCAAGGAAGCGGCGCTTTCGGTTAACGGACAAGAGCAGGGAATTGTGCAACCCGACCAGTACAAGGTCGCAAAATGGGACAATATTGAGCTGCAGGAAGGCGAAAATACGATCACGGTTTCCGGTCAGCACAACGGCCAAATACAGACGGACTCGGTTGTGTGGGTTTATGATCCCGCGGCGAAGGATGTCAAGCCGATTGTCGAAAACACAGATAACAGCATTCGTGAGGGGGATTTTTCGGCCTCTTCGGCAGAGCAAGGAAAAGGGCCTAAGGACGCCTTTGATAACGATCTGAAAACACGGTGGGCAACCGATGAAAAGGGAGCCTGGCTTGAACAGAAACTACCGGAATCAACCGAAGTAAAAGGGATTCACATTTATTGGTTTGAAGGCGATTCGCGCAACTATCGGTTTGAAGTTCAAACGATCACCGAAGCTACAAGATGGATTCCGGCCTACAGCGGAACGAGCGATGGTAAAGCCGGACTCCAGTATTATGAATTCGACAAGCCCTGTATTGCGGATGCTGTGCGCATCGTCTGTTATGGGCGTGACGGAAGCTCTTGGAGCTCCATCGTTGAGGTTCAGTTACAATATTAGCCGATGAGTAGGGTTTGAGCATTCAGGGCACAATTACGGTGGGGGAAAGGGTATTAATTCAATGCCGAAGAGGTGCTAGAAATTGCGGAATATGATGTGGTGGCCTATCCTGAATTGTTGAAAAGTGTGAGGGCTTCGTAGCCAATAGATATACTAAGTGATAGTTAAAACCCCTCTGTATTGTTTGTGGGTATTTATCGGAGTTGGTAGACATTGAATCTCGCTCGCGTGCACTTCTGTGCGCGGACCGCAGAGTGATCCTGTGTATACCTCTCAATAAATTCATTCGACCGTATCACCAAGTGATTTTTTTTGAATGATGCGCAAGGTGTATGATCCCCGATCCCTGTAACAAGCAGCTCGAAAATAGAAAACGAAGAAAATGATTTATAGGTATTGCGTGTGATGAAGAGCCCTTCGGTAGGGCGACGGAGGATTGCCAAAGAAGCATGGGTGGTTGGCCGGTGTTGTCTATGCTGCATTGTTTCTAAGGGCTTTTAACTCCAATAAATTTCCGGGTTCATTGCATATTTCCCGTGAATTGGACTATTGAAATGAGATTCCTGGGGCCAGTTCCTTGAATTCAGGCCCTTCTGAAATATCCGCTTAGATAAGGGGATAAAAAAAGCTCCGGAAAATAATCCGGAGCTTTTTTATCGTGAAGGAGTGACCTCTATTGGATTCCTACCTTCACCCGGATGAATCCGTTACTTTGGGTTTCATTATTACCGATGAGATCAATAGTTATCTGCTCATAGCTGCCTGTTGGGGCAGTGGATGCAGAGTAATCAATTCCATCCACCATTGGGGACCAGGTAATCAGGTCGCTAGAGAATTCATACTTGTAGGTTAATGAAGTATCCGGGTTCCGGCGATGATTAAACTTAATATCGGCTCCAGTGATTTCAAGCACTGGGAAGATTCCATCATCAGCAGGCGTTGGAGATTGCGGGTCAAGGCCATACGCAAACTCAGTCAGGTTGTTGTATCCATCACCGTCATAATCAGCCAAAGCCTCGGTATCAGCAGGAATGGCTCCGGAACCCCACTGGTCAAGCTGCCATTGTGCGTAGGATTTCAGAGATGCTGCGTTCTGGTTATTGATAACCACCCGGGTTCCGTTGGACGGTTTCCAGAGGTCGATATTAGCTGGTAGGCTGAATACATCCCCTTCTTCCAAGGAGCCTACCGTGCCTTCATTATCCACCTTAATCGTATAGAGCTCCATGTAGGACGGATAAACATGTACCCAGTCAAAGCTGTTGAACATACCGGAGTCACGAGTCCATGATTTAATATCGTCATTCGCTCTGAGCGGTGCTCCCCAGCATCCCTCTCCCGAGAAGACCATTCCGTTGGCGTCATCACGAATGAATCCTTGATCAGCTCCTTGTCCGTTCCCCGGCCTAACCGGCCAGGTACGTTTTACACAATGTGAATCTGCTTCAAATACCAGATCCATGCTGTTGTCATAGAACGGTTGTGCCCACGCATTATACTCGTTATTTCCATCCGTTTTGGCCGCGTTATGCGGTCGCATCGGTTTGTGATAACCTGCAACCATGTGGGTGTGCGTTCCGCTGTTGGCGACCAGATCGGCGGTTAACCAATCTGTTTGAGCGTTCCATTTGGTTGCGTTGTTGTCCATTTCCGAGTTGAGCACATAGATGCGCATCAGGGTTCCGCCTACAGAGAAGGAGAAATAGTTTTCCGCAGTGGTATCAAACAGCTCGAAGAAAGCAGGATTATCTGTAGCGTCATTCCCTGAAGCATTTTTTCCTTCATGGTTTCCGCGATAAGGGATCAGTGGGATAATTCGCCCATCACTGCAGATAGTTTCCTGCCAGTCCGTAAACCAAGAATTCCATTGGGAGGTGGTGCTGGTGTTGATCATATCTCCAGTGAATAGAACAAACAGGGGACGAAGCTTGGCCACCATACGGTTCGCTTTTTGTCGCGGAGTCGGGTTGGAACGGGAGTCGCCTCCTCCGATAAAGGTAAACGGCTTTATTGTGTCTGGAGCGGTAAGGAACCAGAAGCGCTCGCTGACCCCGGAATCATCTTTAATTACGAAATAGTATGCGGTGTCCGGCTGCAGGCCGGTAAGACGCGCAAAGCAGGATTGGATACCAGGAGCATCAACGGTAAAGTTTCCTACCTTGTCTACCGACTTTTGGTTGGGATAATTTGCATAAGCCCGACCAAAGTCAGTGGTTCCATAGTAAACGGTTCCATTGTTGCCAGAGAGTTGTTTCCAGCAGATGGTGGCTTTGCTGGTGGGGGAGTCATCCCAGATGATTCGGTAATGATCTGTGTCAGAAGGCGGCTCTGCCGGGTTTCCATTGGCATCGCGTACATCGATGGTGAGCGTCGCTTCGGAATATCCATCTACTCCGTCTGAGGCATAAACGGTAAAGTTTTTAACGCCGAAGTCGGCCTCTGCTGGAGTTCCAGACAGTGTTCCGTCTGCGGCAACATTCAACCAGTCTGGCCCACTTAATTTATGATAGGTGATTGGATCGCTATTAACATCTGTTGCAGTCCCTGCGATGCTGCCGAGATATTCCACGGTTGCCGTCGCGGTGTTGGCGATAATCGGGTCGGTGGAAAACAACGGAGCATTTGGATTATTCCATGTGGCACTCAGCTCCATATCAAAAATAAGATCGGAACTGGTTGTCAGTACATTGTGCAAGGACACGGCTATTGTGTTTGCTCCCTCGTTAAGTGTGACTCCCGAAAGATCTGCGTTCGAGGCGGTAAACGCATCTTCATCGGTGCCGCCAACGGTTACTGTAGCAAGGGTAGTGTGGGTAATAACATCACCGGCCGGCATATTCGGGCGCTGAACTTCCACACCATTGATATAAACCACAATGCCATCGTCGTAACGCGCGTTTACAATTATATCTTTGACCACAGAGGCGTTTGCCAGCGTGAATTCCTTTCGGAAATAGACCGTGTCGACACCTACCGCAAGAGCGGTTCCGATTTCAGTAACGTCATTGTCCGCGAAACCGCCCAGTCCGGATGGCCATGAGTTGTCGTTATAGCCTTCAGAGGTCCAGGATCCGTTTGGTTCGCCCGTATCATAGTACTTCCATGTGGAAAGTTTTCCAAACAGATTGGCCGCAGAGGAGCCATCAGTCACTGAGATGGAAAGATTGGCAAAGTTTGTTTCGGAACCATCGTGAACAGATACGATGAAGCTGTTGTTGCCAATATCAGCTGGGGATGGGGTTCCGGACAGAGTTCCATCGGCAGCAACATTGAGCCACCCCGGGCCGCCTGATTTTCCAAATGTGAGGGGGTCGGAATTAGGGTCTACGGCATCAGCCGCAATGCTGCTGTTAAAGGGAACAGTAGCTACGATGTCGGGACGGGTGAGGGGGGTGGAGGTAAAGTAGGGCGCATCAGGGGATAATGCCTCTCCCGTAAGACTTATGGAGTCAAAACTCATATTAATGGCTGATCCATCAGAAACTTCGAACGCAAGGTAATCCGCAACTTGAGAAAAACCACTAAGGTTCACAGTTCTGCTGTTGATCATAGTGCCGACACTGTTAAACGATTGAATAGTAACAGCAATATCATCAGTGGTGCCGGAGTTGGTTTTTTGGAACAGGACTTCCATAGTATATGACCCCGTCCAGGTGCCGGGCTCAAAGCTGGTGCCATTTGCACCGGCCTGAAATTCTGCATCAAGAGGCAGGTCGGCTGCAGAAGCAAAACCAGACAGTCCTTTTGTAGCCAAACCGTCATAGGCGTTGCCACCCCAAATACCACCGCCGGAGCTGCTTAGCAGGCCGCCTCCAAGAAAGAAATTATCGTTGTTAGCTTTTATGCCGGTGAAGGTTATTTTCCATTCTCCATCCTGAGTCATATCGATAGGAGTGGTTAATTGACGTTTGGTCGCGTGCTTCGCCCAGCTGGTGCCGGAGTTATTAATACTTGTCCCGTCGGTATCAACGACCCATGGGGAAGTTCCGGTTACGATATCGTTCCATGTTCCGGAAAATCCAACGCCGGGGGTGTTTAGACCCTGAGTATTGCTGCCCGGAGTGGCGATAAAATCGTCCGAGGCAATTACTGCTGCCTGTACAGTTCCCGTCAGCAACGTGCTGACTGCCAGAACTATTTTTAGTAGATGCTTCATTTCTCTCTCTCCTTTTTTATAAACAACAATAAATAAAGTGCTTATAGATTAAGCAACTTTTCGAAGATAGAGGATGGTCCCGATAGATTTTTACAGAGACAGACCCCAACCTTCTACCGTTGCTTAGCACATAAAATGAGGATCTTACCAGCTTATAAAATTATATTTTTACATCAACAGACCCGAGAAAAGTGAATTTTGTGTAGGTCAGGTGTTGTTCAAATTCCGCTTCCTCTAAGAACTGCCTGAAATAGTGTATTCATTTTATGTTGGCTATGTATTGTTCTTTCTTCGAACCCGCAGCTCCTGAATCAGGCAATAGAGCACGGGAACCACCAACATGGTGATGATTTCAATTAACATCCCTCCAAAGGATGGGATGGCCATGGGGACCATGATATCCGATCCTCGTCCGGTTGATGTGAGTACCGGAAGCAGGGCCAAGATGGTTGTGGCGGTGGTCATCAGGCAGGCGCGAACGCGGCGGTTCCCGGCCTCCAACACCAGTTCTCGTATTTCCTGCTTTGTCGTGGGATCGTTTTCCCGGAAAAGTTGTGTGAGGTAGGTCCCCATCACGACGCCATCGTCGGTTGCAATGCCGAACAGAGCGAGGAAGCCAACCCAGACGGCTACGCTCATATTGATGGTGTGAACCTGAAACAGGTTGCGCATCTCGATGCCAAATAAACTGAAGTCGAGGAACCAAGGCTGCCCATAGAGCCAGATCAGCAAAAATCCGCCGGACCACGCAATGAATACTCCGGTGAATATGAGAAGAGTTGTGGCGGTGGATTTAAACTCAAAATAGATGAGCATAAAGATGGCGAACAGTGCAATGGGCAACACCATGGAGAGGGTCTTGGAGGCGCGCAACTGGTTTTCATAGGAGCCGGCAAACTTGTAGCTCACGCCGCGCGGCAGGCTGAAATCTCCTGAATCGATTTTGGATTGAAGGTATTCCTGACACTGTTCTACGACATCGACTTCGGCATAACCGGGCTTTTTATCAAAGACGACATAGCCCACCAGAAACGTATCTTCACTCTTAATATTCTGAGGGCCTCGAATATATTTAATTTCCGCTAATTGAGTGATCGGAATCTGCTGATTATTCATACCCGGAATCAGTACTTTTTCCAGCGCTTCAATATGATCGCGCAGTTCACGGCTGTAGCGAACGCGCACGGGGAAACGCTCTCGGCCTTCTACAGTTCCGGTCACCTTTTTGCCTCCGATGGCGATTTCAATGACCTGCTGGAATTTTAGCATCGGGATTCCATACCGTGCGAGTGCTTCCCGATCGGGAACGATTTCCAGATAGGGCTTCCCGACGATGCGGTCGGCAATCACAGCAGCTGGTTCAACGGACGGTACTTCTTTCAGGTACTTTTCAATTTCCAGTCCGACTGTTTCGATTGTTTCCAGGTCGGGTCCTTGCACCTTAACGCCCATTGGCGCACGCATCCCGCTTTGCAGCATGACAATACGGGCGGCAATCGGCTGTAAATTCGGTGCGGATGTAGTGCCCGGTATTTTTGCGGCTTTGGTAATCTCATTCCAAATATCATCCGGCGATTGAATGTGATCCCTCCACTGACGATAAGGTCGTCCGCGCGGATCTTCAATCAGTTCGCCCTGTTCATCTCGCACGAAATCGCCGTTTTCATATTTAAAGTTGATGCGTTGCCCGTTTTTATCGACTTTATATTCGGGAATATAATTGATGACGGTCTCAATCATCGAGATCGGTGCCGGGTCCAGTGGTGTTTCTGCCCGTCCCAGCTTGCCGACAGCGGATTCAATCTCCGGAATAGACTCGAAGGCTATATCCTGTTTCGTCAACACATCCAGCGCTTCACCAATAGAAGCATGAGTCATGGTAGTAGGCATAAACAAGTACGATCCTTCATCGAGCGTCGGCATAAACTCTTTGCCGAATCCCGGGAAGAGGTGGGCGACTTTTTGAACTGGTGGCGTTTTTTCAATGAAGTCCGGCAACCAACCGAAGGTGTTGCTAAATCCGAGCCAACAGGTCATTCCCAGAATGAGGAGGGCCGCCGGGATGGATAGGAATGTGGCCTTGTGATTCAGGCACCAACGCAGAATGGGGGCATAGAAGTGTTCGAAAAACCGGAAGAAACCGAGGAGTCCGCCAATCAACAGCGTCACAAAAATGAGGTTTCTGCTCACGCCTTTTTCCGGGCCCAGTGGTTCCCAGTTCATCGTCAGCAGGACGCCCACTGAGGCAATCACCAAAAGCGTCAGACCAAGGCCGCCGAATCGTTTCAGCTTACCCTCCTTTTTGACAACGTTCTGTTTTTTCTGTTTCCAGCAAAATAGGGTATGCGAGAGCACCGGCAGTACCGTGAGCGCCAGAATAATAGAAGCGATAAGCGCGACCGTTTTAGTAAAGGCGAGCGGCTTAAATAATTTGCCCTCGGCCCCAATCATGGTGAAAACCGGCAGGAAGCTGATGATGGTAGTCAATACGGCGGTAAGAACAGCGCTTCCCACTTCAGAGGCCGCTCGGTGTACTACTTCCAGTCGGGATTCTTCCGGATCGGAGCGATCGAGATGTTTGAGAATGTTTTCGCAGATCACAATGCCCATATCCACAATGGTTCCGATGGCGATGGCAATGCCGGAAAGGGCCACAATATTGGCCTGCACATTAAACAGCTTCATACCGATAAAGCAGAAGAGAACGGTGAGCGGTAGCATGGTGCTGATCGCCAGTCCCGAGCGCAGATGCATGACCATAATCAGAACGACAATCACCGTAATCAAAATCTGCAGAATAATGGCTTCATTCAGGGTACCGAGCGTTTCATAAATCAGCCCGGTTCGGTCATAGAATGGAACCACCGTCACTTTACTTAGCGTTATCCACTCTGGCCATTCCGAGCGATCCGTGCTGCGGAGATACTCTTTCCATGCCTCCTGATTGAGCACATGATCCTGATAGGCATCAAACCCATGGTGAATCCCGAACAGCGTGAGTTCTTTTTCGGAAACTTTTGTATGGTCGATGATGGCTTTTGATGGCAGCGCATCAGCAGTCTGAGCAATTTTATCTTTTACATTAGAAATAACGCGCAGAGGATTATCTCCATAACGTGCAACCACTACGCCGCCGACAGCTGGCGAACCGCCCTTATCCAGTGCTCCTCGCCGTTGGGCCGGTCCCAGTTTAACTGTAGCGACATGTTTGATCAGTACCGGGACATTTTCCGCGTTCACTTTAATGACGCTGTTTTCAATGTCCTCCAGCTGTTTGATAAAGCCGACGCCACGGATGAAGTATTCAACGCGGTTGACCTCCAGGTTTTTGGCCCCCACATCAATGTTGGCTCCTTGTACCGCTTTAAACACCTCATCGACACTCACGCCGTAGGCCCGCATCGCATCTGGATCCACATCTACCTGATATTCGCGAACAAACCCACCTACGGATGCCACTTCGGCGACGCCGTCCGCAGAGAGTAGCCAATATCGGGCATACCAATCCTGCGTGGTACGAAGTTCTTCTGGATCCCAGCCTCCGGTTGGATTCCCGTCCGGGTCGAGGCCTTCGAGGGTATACCAATAAACCTGCCCCAATGCTGTCGCATCCGGACCTAATGTCGGTTGCACGCCATCCGGAAGCGTTCCAGCGGGAAGACTGTTGAGCTTTTCCAACACGCGGGTTCGGGACCAGTAGAACTCCACGTCCTCCTTAAAGATGATGTAGATCGAAGAGAATCCGAACATGGAGTAGGAGCGAATCGTTTTAACACCAGGAATTCCCAGTAGCTGAACAGTGAGCGGATAGCCGATCTGATCTTCCACATCCTGCGGAGAGCGCCCCATCCATTCGGTGAAGACAATCTGCTGGTTTTCGCCGATGTCCGGAATGGCATCCACCGCTACCGGATAGCGCTGAAGATCGCCGATTTTCCAGTCGAACGGAGCGATCAGCAGCCCTCCGAAAATAACGGCCATCGTAAAGAGCGTTACAATGAGCTTATTTTCCAGGCAAAAGCGGATCAGCCGCCCGACAGGAGACTGTTGCTCAACGGTTTGATTAGAATTAGTGTGCATGCTGCATCTCCACACGTTCCGGCTGAGCTCCCTCTGACTTCATCTGCTCAATGTATTTATCGGGATCATCTTTGAAGGTGGTGTCGCATCCCGGACAACAGAAGTAAATGCGATACCCATTGTGATCTACAAATACTTCCTTATTGATGGGGTTGCCCATGATGGGGCAAAGCGATTGAGGTTGAGCCAGTTTTTCCGGTTCAATGCCCTCTGCTCTCATTTGGTCGATATACGTTTCGGGATTCTCTTTAAAGGTCGTGTCGCAGCCGAGGCAACAAAAATAGACGCGCATACCATCATGGTCTGCATAGACCTCCTTGTTGATAGCGCCACCCATCACGGGACAGCGCTTCTGTTGTGTGCTGGGTGGTGTAGCGGGCTCTGCCTCCTCTGTTTCAACATTGAAGCTTTTTTGTATCTCGCCGCATTTTAACATCATGTCGCCAAAGTATGGATTGAGTATGTCCTTGCTGGCTTGTAACCATTGAGCGCCTAGGTTGTCGAACGCCATTGGGCAATAGGCCTGATAAACCGGCATATTAATGGGGAAAACTCCAACGGTTTTAATCATCTGCTGGGACAGTGCTTGAAAGGCCTCCCTCTGTGCTTCCAGTTTATTCGCTGACTTGAAGAGGTTTAGCGCGGCATTCAATTGTTTTAGATGATCCATCCAAACTATGTGCGCTTCTCCCTCTAACAAGGCCATGTCGATTTGATCAAGCGATACCTTGGCTTTCTGGACTGCAGCAGCGGCCGCATCTGGATCATCCCCGGCCAAAGCCTGTTGAAGGGAAAAGTAATCCTGAATATACATGTTCAGTTGATGGGCAAACCCATCCGGGACAAATTGCATTTCAACCGTTGTCGATTCCATCTGCATCGAATGGTCTTCCGTTGAGCCATCACTCGGCATACTCATCATGCTAGGCTTCGCCCGAATCTGAAGTTCTGCATCCAGTTTAAAGGCACCTCGTGTTACAACCCGTTCGCCTTCATCCAGTCCGCTTTCAACCACATAGTAATCACCCAGACGTGCGCCTAATTCGACTTCCCGACCCTCATAGCTTGGTTTTTCCGAATTCGGAATTTCGACGTAAACCACCGCTCGTTTTCCGGTCTTCAAGGCGGCTGTTACTGGGATTAATAGAGGAGCATTTCCTTCGTTTTCGGTAACATATCCAAGTGATTCAGCCGTCACCAGAGGCATTCCGCAGACATCGCAGGGGCCGGGCTCATCTTTAATGACTTCCGGATGCATAGGACTGATCCATTTGCCGGCAAGTCCTTCATCCATTATTCTGCCAGCCGCCGCAACTTTTGGCCGGGCCAGAGCACGAACGAACATCCCAGGCTTCAGTCGACCATTTTGATTATCAACAATCACGCGCACTTTGGCCGTGCGAGTGGATGAGGTAATAACCGGATCAATAAACGAGATTGTTCCGGCGAATATTTCTCCCGGATACGCTTCGGTAGAAAAATCGATTTTTCCGCCATATTTGAGCCAGTTTAAATCACTTTCATACGCATCTAGCTGCACCCAAACTATGGATAGATCAGCAATTGTATAGATGCGTGTTCCTGTTTGAACATACATTCCTTCCTGTGCGTTTTTGTGGATTACAATACCAGCTCCCGGAGAGTAGATGGTCATATGTTCACTCGGCACTTCACGTTGCTCTACTTCAGCGATCTGTTTTGCCGAGAACCCCCAAAGGCGTAACTTTTCGCGGACAGCATCGACAGTTTTCTCGGCAGTTTCAACTAGCGTACTACTCTGACTCTCTTTTAGGTTTTCCATCGTACGAATCGCCTGAAGGAGTTCCTCTTGAGCGGTGAATAATTCAGGGCTGTAGATTTCAGCGAGGTGGTCTCCTTTTTGAATGGGGATGCCCGTGTAGTCGACAAACAACCGGTCAATACGACCGGGAATCCATGAAGATATGTAGGAGATCCGGGTTTCATCATAATCCACCTTTCCGACCATCCGAATCTCTGCTTCTCCAAAACGGCGTACAGCAGGAGTTGTTTCCAATTCCATCAGTTTGGCAGCATATTCGCTAACTCTGACTTCTCGTTCTCCTCCTCCGTTATCGCCACCCTCAAGTGGAATCAGATCCATAAAACAGATCGGGCACTTACCAAGTTTGGGCAGTTGGATCTGGGGGTGCATAGAGCAGGTCCATACTTCCGGTTCGGTCGACACATGCTCTTCATGAACGCCTGCGTCTTCTACGTATGCCGCTTTGCCTTGGCTACATCTACCGGCAATAAAGGTTAGCAGAATAACGAGGGCAGCAATCAACCCGAACTTTATCTGTGTTTTATTTGGTTTCATATGAGTTCCTTTATCCATTCACTATCACGAAGCATGATTCATCCCACAAATCGGCAATTTCGAAGAATTTCCGGTTAATGTCACCAGAACAGCGGCTGTTGCTAATCAGATACGTCTTCATTGTAGTCCTGATTTTGGTTTTTTAGATAATCAGCTCCCGTAAGCTGGCTGAGTCTGGCACGGGCAATCAGGTGGTCCGCACGCGCCCGTTCATAGGCGAGGTCAAATTCCAATAGCATCCGCTCCGCATCAATCAGATTGATAAACTCCATGGTGCCGGATTCATATCCTTTACGATTCACCTCCAACGATTGCTGTGCTTTAGGAATCAGGCTCGCTTTATAGAGGTTGATTTTACGGTCCGCATCCCGCAGTTCAAAAAGCACTTCCTGCAATGCGAATTCCAATTCCTGCTTACGGTTTTCGCGATTAAATACGGACGCTGTTTTCTGATAAGAGGCTGACTGAATGCGGGCGCGGTTTTTACCGGCCCAAATCGGGAGGGTTATTCCAATGGTTCCGATAATCGGGTCTTTACCCGAATCCGAAACCGTCATGTCGGCATCACCTGTCTGGATATATTGGAGTCCCACCACAAAATCCGGATACCGTTCGCGCCTGGCGAGCTTGATTTTCTGTTCTTCCTGCTGAATGCGCTGGTCCCATTCTTCGATTTCGGGATTAAAGCGAGCGATGGATGCCCTTAATTCTTCCTGCGAAAAGTTGATCGGCATGTAGTTAACATGCTGAGGCCATGCCAATGGCGCATTTTCGGGACGATGAAGTAGCGCATTGAGTTTGGCTGAGCGAGGTTTTCGCTGATCATTTAATGCGGCCAGTTGGTCTTCAAGTCGACCCAGTTCCACCTGAGCCTGAAGGGTTGCTCCCATAGGCGCTCCGGCCTTGTAGCGCGTGCGGGCGATTTGTTCCAGATCCTGGATCAGACGGATACGGGCTTCTGTCACCTCAATACTTCGCTTCAGATAGTAGAGCTCAGCGTATGCTTTTGTAATTTGATAATTCAGAAAAAATCGTTTCTGTTCATATTTTTTATGAGCAACCTGGGACTCCTGTTGTGCGATTGACTCCTGCAATGAAAGCTTTCCGAATCCGGGAAATTTCTGGGAGATAGAGAAACGATGGTTTTGCGGTCCCACGCGCGTCTCTATCGATTCAAAATGATAGCCATACGATATATTGGGATCCGGTAACGCTTTTTTGACTGCAACCAGTTCTTCAGATGCCTTCCATTGATCATGAGTGGCTTGCAGTCCCGGGTTCTGCACTTCCCCAAGTTCCAGTACGGCCTTCAGTGTCAGGTTGCTACTCAGGTTGTCCGCCTGAGAAATCAGAGGACAAAGAAGGACAAACGTAACGATTGCTTTAGTTTTCATAGCACCCCTTTTCATGTGACTGCCAATCGGATTAATGGTGTTGGACTCCATGCGAATGACTCGTTTTCTTACTTCCGCTCCCATCGTTTTTTGGAGCTTTGTCGAGCACTACACCTTTGCTTTCAAGAATTTTAATGTACTTATCTGGAGCGGCTTTTATTTTTGCGATACATCCGGGGCAACAGACATAAATGCGTTTGCCCTGAACATCCGCATATTGAGCTTTATTGATTTTTCCACCCATCACCGGACAGGTGGTCTGCTTTTTCGTTTGATCCTCGCTCTTATCTGATTTGGCTGCATAGCCGGTGAGCGCGCCACCTAGCATAATCATTACAAACAGTAGAATATATTTCGTCGGCTTCATTGGTGCTCCTTTTGCTGGGTTATTTCTGCATTCGTTTGATCAGCTTCATGATCTCGTCCAACTTTTGGTCGATCTCCCCTTCATCTCGGGAGTTAAGGGCGTTGGATACGCAGTGCGTCAGGTGTTTTTCAAGAATCTGGTTGCTGAGCGACTGCAGTGCGGCGCGTGCGGCCTGTACCTGATTAATGATGTCGATGCAGTACTGGCCATCTTCAATCATGCGTCTCACAGCCCGAACCTGTCCTTCAATGCGTGCCACTCTGGAAAGGGTTTCGTTGTGTGTTGTGGAATGAGCTGCCATTGCTACCTCCGTTCCTGATCATATATGTTGTTCATTGTGTTTCGATTTTATAAGTGTTCATTGTTTTTCCCGGCTGTTTTTCGCGGAGCGAATGATTCCGTTGGCCAGCACGGCAATCAGCAGCAGTGCCATCAGCAACTGGACCAGCGGGGGCAGTCCCTGTGTATGGCAACCGCACTGTTCCGGCAGTGTGGCTGTGAAAGGCAACCGGTTCAACAGGATGCCGGCTCCGAGTGCGGTGGCGGTCAGGGCCCCCAGAAAGGCGGCCAGCTGACGGCGGCCCAGTATGTTCCACAGCGTAGACAGGGTCGCGGCATTGGTGGCCGGTCCGACAATCAGAAAAACGAGGGCCGCCCCGGGCGAAATGCCGGCCCGGATAAAGGCCAACGCAATCGGAACCGAGGCCGACGAGCAGACATACAGCGGCAGACCGATCAGCAGCATCAGCAACATGGCTGTCCATGAGCTTCCGATTTTGTCGGCAAAATAGTTTGCCGGAATCAGGCTGCTGATGACGCCGGAGAGAAAGATGCCAAACAACATCGCCTGCGAAATATTTTCGGGCAGGGAGATAAACCCGTAGTGCATCATCTTTTTTAAGGTTTGCAGCACATTTTTACGCTCAATCGGTTCTGCTTGTTGGGGCGGAGCGGGGGGAGCTGTTTCCGTGCGGGGCGAAACGGCTTCAACGGCCGTGCCGCAGAATATGCCGGTTAGAAAGGCGATGACAGCGCGGGCGATGGCAAACGGCAGGCCCAGCAGGGCGTGGGTGACCATCAGGCTGTCGACGCCGGTCTGGGGCGTCGATGCCAGGAAGGAGGCCGTCGCGCCGCGGCTGGCGCCCTGTTCGCGCAACGAGGCCGCCAACGGAATCACTCCGCATGAGCAGATCGGCATCGGCACGCCGAACAGCGCGGCTTTGACCGATTGCATCCATTTGCGCCCGCCCAGATGCCGGCGCACAAAATCTTTCGAGATCAGCTCCGAAAGGATGCCAGCCATCAGAAACCCGAACAGCAGGTAGGGGGCCATTGCCAAGGTGAGCTGCCAGATTTCAACCGCTATGTTTTGCAGATAATCCATCATTCGTTCCCTTGAGGCGCCTGAAATGCCTCGCTTATTTATTAATTTAGATACCCCCCATGGGTATATGGTTCAATATAAAAATAAAACTATCGGCTTTTTGGGGTAGGGGCGGGGCGCTTTGTCCATTCAAGCAAAAGCATGAAGACGGGGCGGTATAGTCCGATCGCCGCGTCCCATTCTGTTCACTGGAATGGGCAGATTCACATTATGTTAAATACGTGTGGATAAGCAGGGAGTGATAATTTGGTGTCCGGACCGTTGCGAATAGGTGCGGAGGAAGCTGAGAGTCAGAGTGTCCGGCAATTACAGGACGGGTCGGTGCAGTCGCGCACTTCGACCGTGATATGTTTCAGCTTTGAAAATTTTGACAGGCGGGACGTGTAGTCCTCTGGCGTGTGTGGTTCTTTTGCTACAATCGTGAGGGTTGCCGCAAGGGCGCTGGAGCCAAGCGGCCATATATGAAGATCACCCACGATGCTGTCGCCATCGGATTCGATAGCATCGGTTACTTCATTCCGGAGGTCTTTTTGGTCGTTACCGTCAAGGAGTATAAGCGCACTGCTGCGAAGCAGTCCCCAGGCCCATTTTGCGATCAACAGGCCGCCGACGATGCCCATGACCGGGTCGAGAAATGCCCAGCCAAAAAACTTTCCTGCGACGAGTGCCATAATGGCAAGGATGGACGTCAGCGCATCGGCGACCACATGTAAATAAGCGGCGCGTAGATTGTGGTCGTGGTGATGATCGTGATCATGTTGATGACTATGGTCGTGGTGATGGTGGTCGCCTCCTCCATGGAGCATCCAGATGCTGAGGACATTGATCACAAGGCCGACGAGGGCGACTATAATCGCCTCATCAAACGCGATGGAAACCGAGTGAATAAAGCGCCCAACGGATTCGACGATCATATAAAGGGCTGTTCCGCCTAAAAACAGTGCGCTGGTGTAGGCGGATAGAATGCCGAATTTTCCTGTTCCCATTCCGAATTTGGAAGATTCTGCATATTTTCTGGCCATGACATATGCAAAATAGGTAATGCCCAGCGCAAAGGCGTGCGTTCCCATGTGCCAGCCATCTGCCAAAAGCGCCATAGATCCGGTCAGGGTGCCAGCGATAATTTCCCCGCACATGGTGAATCCCGTCAGGATAATTACCTGTAACGTCCTTTTCTCATTCTCATGAGCAGGCCGGTCAAAGTTATGTTTATGCTGTATCTGTTTCACTGCGTTTTCATGCATGATCCTATGATCCTCAGAAGACCCGATGAGGGCGGAATTATTTTGTTGAGCGGCTCCAACCCTATCCGGGAGGCCTTAGATGTCAATGTGATAGCCGCTTAAAGGGGTGGGTTGGGGAATACTGAATCTGGGGTCAAACCCGTTCATTTATCCTGATGTGGCCCGTTCGTCGCTCTGCCGTTTGCTTGCGGTTGCGCTCTGCGAAGTTTATCTGACCTCGGATTTCTGATCGTCGATCATGTTGCTTAAGCGAATTACCAGAGGCGTTGCTTCGTGAAAGCACGGCCGGACCCGGATTTGAGGCAGGCTTCAAATTCGGCAGCTTGTTTTCGGTCTGAAAACGCAAGGTAAGTGACCAGCTCCGAAGGGTTATATTTTGATGTTCTGCTTGCCAGGGGCCTCTAAAGCTTCGGCGGACAGCCTTCGTCAGTTCCCCTGGCTTGCCAGCCGGAGCCTTGACGAAGGCTGGTGGAGGACGCGAGACTCGAACATGAAACACTCCACAAACCACCTCTTTTCGCAAATTGTTCCAGATTATGTGATTACAAGTTTTTGATCGTGGCTCCGAAATTTAGGGCGCAGGAAGCGATTTAACCAAATTTCCTTTCTCCGTTTTCTCCGAAAGTTTTATGCGCT
>DATCZD010000160.1:0-12343 GCA_036526075.1 Pontiella sp.
CATAGTTAACAGGGCCTCAGTCCCGCGCCCATCGCAAGAAGTTTTTAGCCCCGAATCAACGAAGCTCTTATACGTAGCTCCGCAAAACGAACGGCATGTATACGCGCATTTATTGAATAAGCAACCCTATAAAACAATAAATCCCATTCATTGAATAGTTTTTTGGAAGAAGACTCTTTTTAAGTCTAGTGCTTAAAATGGCGCATATTGGTCATCGCCATCGCAATACCGTATTTATTGCATGCATCGATCACCTCATCATCCCGAATAGAACCACCGGGCTGAACGATATATTTTGCCCCCATCTCGTTAGCGGCATCAATGCTGTCAGCAAATGGGAAGAAGGCCTCGGAGACAAATACACATTCTCCGATCACCTCCTGAATTTCCTCTTCGGAAATTTCCGGATTTTCCGTTTTCAGGTTTTCAACCGCTTTGGTTACGGAAAGTTTACGTAGGGCATCTACACGATTGGGCTGTCCGGCCCCCATGCCCAATACACGGAACTGGCCGGGTTTATATTCCTGCACCAGTACAATGGCGTTCGATTTTGTATGCTTCGCTGCGGCAATACCGAAAAGAGCCAGCTCTTTTTTGGAATCGTCAAACGGCGCTTTGGTCGGAACGTTCCAGCTTTCGATAATCTCGGTATCGACATCCTGCACCAGCAACCCGCCGTTGATCTGTTTGACCATGCGCTGCGGCAGGGCTTTGCCCATCGGTTCATTGAGTTTCAGAATACGCAGATTCTTTTTCTTCACCAGATGGTCCAGTGCATCTTCGTCATAACCCGGAGCAATGATCGCTTCAATAAACCGTCCATCCAGACACTTCGCCGTATCCATATCGATTTTCTGCGTGACGGCAATCACGGAGCCGAATGCGGAGATCGGATCCCCCGCCCAGGCCGCTTCGAATGCTTCGGCCAGTGTTTCGCCGGTGGCATAACCACAGGGATTGGTGTGTTTGATCACGGAAACCCCCGGTTTTCCAGAAAGGTCTTTCACCGCTTCGAGTGCGCCGTCACCATCCACATAGTTGTTATAACTCATCTCCTTGCCATGCAGCACTTTTGCCAGAGCAATGGTGGATTCTCGAGAGCTGGTATCTTTATAGAGCCATGCCTTCTGGTGAGCATTTTCGCCGTAGCGAAGCTCGGCACCATCGGAATATGCTTTAACAAATGGTTTAGCCAGTTTTTGATCAGCTACCTGCTCTGCAAGGTAAGAGGCGATGGCGGCGTTGTATTCCGCCACACGAGCAAACACTTTCTGTCCGAGAACAAAGCGGAACTCCTCCGTGGTAGCGCCATTGTTTTCCTTCATTTCAGCAATTACACGGGCATAGTCGAGAGGATCTGTAACAACTGTCACAAATTTCATGTTTTTAGCGGCAGACCGGATCATGGTAGGGCCACCGATGTCAATCTGCTCAATAGCCTCCGACAGAGAAACGTCTTCTCTGGAAATCGTTTCTTCAAACGGATAGAGATTTACACAGACCAGATCGATTTGGCCAAGTTCGTACTGCTCCATAGTCTGCACGTGTTCTTCATTATCCCGTATGTAAAGGATGCCGGCGTGCACTTGCGGGGTAAGCGTTTTCACTCGGCCATCCAGCATTTCGGGGAAGCCTGTAAAATCGGAAACATCCTTAACCGGAATTCCTGCATCACGGATTGCACGGGCTGTTCCACCGGTGGAAAGTAACTCCACGTCCATTTCATGTAAATGACGGGCAAAATCGAGGATTCCCGCCTTATCAGATACGCTTAGTAGCGCGCGTTGAATTTTCACATCCATGACCATCTCCTTAAATTAAAATCAGAAGGCTACTTTGTACCTGTCGCCTCGACTGAATGCACGGATTTTTTCGACTAAGCAGAACTTTACAGCGCAATACCGAATAGAATGCAGAAAAAATGGCAAAGGCTGCCCGCAAGAACAAACAGATGCCATACTGCATGCGACCATTTAAGCGCCTTCCACGCATAGAAAATAGCTCCAACCGAGTAACAAAGTCCTCCGGCAGACAAAAAGACAAAACCCGTTGTTCCCAACTCTTGATAAAGTGGCTTAATGGCTACAAGGCAAAACCATCCCATAACAAGATAACTAACCAACGACAAGGCCTTGAAGCGCCCGGTAAAAAATATCTTAAAAACAATTCCTACTACTGCAGTTCCCCAGACGGCCCCAAAAATAGACCATCCAAGAGCACCGCGGAGAGGTGCCAGAGTGAGCGGTGTATATGTTCCGGCAATCAGCAAATAAATAGCTGAATGGTCAATAATTTTCATTATACGCCGAACTTTTGGGTTGCGGGCAGAATGATATAGAGTGGAGCTCAGGTAGAGCAAAATAAAGGTGGTTCCATAAATGGCACAACTCGTTATCTCCCAGGCACTTTTTCGCAAGGAGGAAAATACGACTAAGATAACCAAAACCGCAATGCCTATAAAAAAACCCAACCCGTGAGTAATTGAATTCGCCACTTCCTCGCTATCACTGTATTCATATAGCGATTTTTTTTTCATGCTTATCATTGTATCCCGTCGTTCAGATAGTTGGAAATGAAATTAACCATTTCAAACCTTCTTTTTATGTTACAACCCATGGCGTGTTGCAGAACCTCTCCATTATTACTTCTTTTATATTCAACGTCCGGAACATACGTTATCTATGGAAGCTTGATCCTCATGGGGCTTACTGTTTTATGCGTATGAGGAGTACTATTCCCTTTGGAATCCTTTATTTTCAATATATATACCACGTGCTCTACAACATATTCATCAGCATTTAGCTTCTGTCCCCAGGAATTCATCTGATTCCCTTAGAAGACAGGGCAACAGCTCTTGGAAGCCATATTGCTTGAGCTAAAAAAAATAGAGGATCCCTTTTGAGCAGTATATAAAAAAAACGGCCCCGTCAGACGGGGCCCGTTAGAGTTTTTGGCAATCTATTTCTGCCAAGCGGAAACTACAATTTCAGGAACGTGCTGATCCTTATCAGGATCCTGTTCGCCGAGCGGGTCCGAACGAACATAATTTATAACATCGACATTACCATTAATGGAAACGTCAGAACCACTGATCACCTGCCCATAAATACGGGCATTCCCGCCCAAGGTAATATCACCCGGAGCATAAAGAAGCCCATTTACCTCTGTATTTCCGGCAATCTTAATATAGCTGTCACGACTGATAATATGGTTATTTTCCGTACGTCCCGCATCCCAGTTGGCATTACCAGTAATACTGATATATCCCGTTGCAATCAGAGTGCAATTTAGATTGGCATCAGCTGTAATCCGCACGTTACCATTAACCCAGACGACACCACCGGGAATTCCGCTTAAGTCAAGATACTTGGCTGACTTCAAATCCCCGTCAATAACCTGGCCATTGTCCTTCGCAATTGTATACAGCTCGGTAAGGTCATAATCAGGAAACGCTTTCTGAGGAACTTCCTTTGTAACAAAAGTTGCCCCCGACTCATTATTCCCACTGACTCTGATTGCCGGAGCGGTATAATTTCCTTCAGACTTAACGTTGCCGTTAATGCCGATCTTAGTTGACGAAGAAACATCTACTTCTGAAGGGAAAATCTCGACATTACCATTCATTGTCAGCCCCCCATTTGAATGAAGAGAACCGTTAATATCTCCGCTTCCGCCAAGATTCATAGTTCCAGCTGAAAAGATGGTATCTTCCCAGGCTGTTCCCGAAATATCCTCGGGAGCAGTCGCCGCTTCACGCCAATTAACATCTTCAACAATCACCTCAACCTCTGATGTGTCCAGACCACAGACACCGACCGACCTGACCAGGCAGTAACGGTTGCTCAGAGGCTTAAGACTAAGTGTATACGTCCCTTCCCCGTAGGAAGCTGTTGCTGAACTCCCTCTTTCACCACTACTTTCAGACTGACTAGCTGAGCCAAAAGGAAGACACGCCGCAGCATCAAAACGCTTCTCCCAATCTTTCGCAATCACACCAAGGGCGTACTCAAATCCAGCCTCTGCATAGGCATTCGATTTAATTTGATTGGTCATTCGGCGAGCTGTAAAACTCTGTTGGCCTCCACTTTGAATCAACAGGGCCATTAGCGCGGAAATGACGACCATAACAAACATGGTCACGACAAGGCCGAATCCCTTGCGTTGCTGTGTATATGCTTTCGTTTTCATGTCTATTTCCTCCTACTCTTATAGGCCGGTATTTCGCGGCGTAATATCTACTTTCATTGAAGAAGAAATACGGGCGGTGGTACCCCTCATCATATAAATCTCTTTATATATTTCCAAATCCAACTTTAACGCAGAGCGAAGCTCTTCACCATCGACTTCAATTTTAACTTTTCCAGCCTGCGGACGCTGGGCAACGACGCACCCCACGCTGACCATACGCGAACCTCCATCCCAATCAATAGACACATCCTTCAGTGTTGGAGAACTCACACCTCCAGAACTTGAAGAAAGAAGCGCCATAAATTGGATATAACGTTTGTAGGAGGCAGGGATAGATCTCGAACTGTTAAAAGTAGTAACGCTACCCCAATCGCTGGCATCGGACAAATCAGGCTTACTCCCTGTTCTTACCTTAAAGGAGATAGATGTCCCGGTAGGCACATCAGCATTCCAGCTGATATCTCTATATTTAGGCTCTGCCACGCCGGTATCAAAGATCTGTGAAATATAGTACCCACTGGACGGATAGCTGGTTTCGATAGCAGATACTCCAACCACCCCTTTTATTGGAACAGGGGTTACTCCATATTGGCCATACCATGATTCCGCTTTTGTTGAAATCGCTAGACCATTGGTTACCACCAAAGTGGTAGCGGCTACGCTATCGCGCATATCAGTCCATATTGCGGGATTACACGCTGCAGCCGAGCTATCAAGGCGGTAAGAGATAATATAGTTTTTCTCTTTTTCAATTGGCATATCGATCCAATCCGAAACAATCGATTCGCCACCTCCCGCAACAGGGCTTTCAGTCCAGTTATTGAATGTAACCGGTTTTACAGTAGCAACATCGTAATCCAATACCGCATTAGTAGATGAAACCGCTTCTCCGATATAGACATTTGATATTTTTAGATGGGCGCTACTACTGGAATCAAATCGTAAGCGACACCGTTCCCCATTAAATGCAAGCCAGTTACCGCTATCAGCCAAGTCAGCCCCCTTCTGCAGAACTCGCACCGCCCAATTCCTCATCGACCCAGCAACCGGATCTGTTGGCTGAGAGCCGGTCTGCAATGAAGATTCCCACGCCAAACCATTTCCTTTCAACTGAACTACATAGTCCGGAGGATCCATAGTTTGATCAAACTCGATGGTCGTATCCTGAAGGAAAACCTCTTTTTTATCACCACCTCGAAAATTGGTTTCCACCCACTTATCAATATCCATGATCAAGCAGAAACTATCTCCTAAGGACCCTGCAGGAAAAGATAACAGATTTTCTCCATTTGAAGGGTCGAAAATATTTTCAGCCGTAGCTCCGACCTGATTGGTAATCACCAAACTTTCGGCCTCCTGCTCAACGGTTGGAGCGGCGGTCACCATTTTATCTAAAACAATCCCATATCCAGAACTGTTTTCATTTTTACCTACAATATTAAATTTAAATTCGTGTGGACCTCCATCCAACAAACGGTATCCCAGATTGACCGACTTGTTTTTTGGTGTGCTAGCGTAGGCATCAAAATGCCCGGCTAATGCTGTTATGTTCCAATTAACCAAGTTGCTAAACAGGACCCGGGAAGATGCATTCACTCCATTCGGCGCTGAAGAACCGTCCCCCTTGGAAACTACTAAATCCAATTGCTTTTTACGCGCTCCATCACTGAGGGAGTTATCTCGAGGGAAAAAGGTAGTTTTCACCAGTTCATGCGGCGTGGTTGGGCGAATATGATAGATAACGGTTTCATCCCAAATAACCTTACCGTTAGAATCCAGCTCGACTAATCCGTCTCCATCGGAGTCATAGGCCCTAGGGAAGCTGATTGCCTGATATGGCCCGGCACCTTCCGGATAGTAATAAATCTGATCAAGTGAAGATAGTCGCAGATCCCGCTTAAGGCTTTCAAGCGCAATCAGAACATCCATATCTAGCTCATCCTGAGCATCACTTGCATTAATATTCTTCAGACTGAAGAGATAACCGGACATCGCCATGCCGACAGCCAACGTAAAGAGCACTAAAGCACCGAGAGCTTCCAGAAGCGTAAATCCATTTTTCCATTGATTCTTCATATCCCTTCCTCACTCAGAATAATAGCTCTTCACGGTTTGACTCCGCCCATCAAAATCAAGAGTTTCTCTGTTCATGATTTCAACAGTAACCGCCAGTTCAAGAGTGTTTCCACTAACCGGAGTATATACTGTTGTTCGTCGATATTTTCCCACGGGGTCTGGATTGCCACTACTGTTGATCAATACCTTATCTTCAACAAAGGTGTGTCGTTCATTAAAATCGAAGTGCCTGATGTGCTCGAGTCGATCTTTGGCCATATTTGCGGCAATGTAGTGCGCTCGAGCCATATCAGTCATCTCGCGGTGAGCAAGAATAAGTTTACTAGCCCCAGTCATAAAACCGGCAAGAATGATCAAAGACACTAGAGCTTCAATAATTGTAAGACCAGAGCGGCTTTTGAACCTATCCCGCGAATTCATCCGGAGATCTGAAAGTTCAGCTATTTCTTTTGCTGTCATACTCAACATCAACCGCCTTTCACCCACTATAATATACGCATTACCTGTGCCATACCTTGACCTGTCAGGAGTTTTTCAACAAAACCCGTTTTTGTAAAGCATTTACAAATAAAGATACGTAACACACATCTTCCTGCCCAATGGCCTTTTCGTTAAATGTCTTATAACTGAGAAAATATTTTATTATTTTTAAACATTCAAAATACCATCCCATTTTACACTTAATAGCTATTTTATCTGAGATACTCCAACGCATTTGTAATAACAGAACTTCTATCTATTCCATCTTGAGCAACTCTTCGACTCGGCATACTGTCATCGCTTACTATAAAAACTTCGGAAAGAGCTCCTCGATGAACATTGTTGTATGCATTAAACAAGTTCCTGACTCTGACAGAGTCAGGATTGATCATGAAACCAACCGAATAAACCGTGCGGGAGTCCCCAATATTCTAAACCCTTTCGATGAAGATGCGCTTCTGATAGCCCTCAAGCTTAAAGCTGAAACAGGAGGAAAGATTACCGTAATTTCAATGGGACCGCCCAATGCTGAAAAAGTGCTCCGCACTGCACTTTTATATGGAGCCGATGAATGCATCCTGATCTCGGATCCTAAATTTAGCGGGTCTGATACATATGCAACCTCTTACATACTCAGCCTTGCTTTAAAAAACATCAGCGCAGTCGATCTTATTCTTTTCGGAAAGCAGGCTATTGATGGAGATACCGGTCAGGTCGGTCCCAGCACAGCTGCCTTTCTGGACATTCCCATCCTCACCAACATCAGTAAGATTAAAAACTCAGGGGCAACATTGAAGGTAAACAAGCAGACAGAGAGCGGCTATGAGGTCTGGGACATAGACAAACCCTGTGCACTGACCATTGCAGAAGGAAGCAACCCTCCCCTCACCCCTTGCTTTGAAAGAAAGGCCATTGCACGTAGCGTAGTAATCCCATGCTGGGGAACTGAAGATCTTTTGCCTGATTTTCAAAAAATTGGCTCCAACGGCTCCCCCACAAAAGTGAACAAGATCTTCCCCCCTCCGAAAAAAGCAAACCGGAAAATCCTTTCGGGGGAACCCGCAGACATCGTAAAAACGCTCATCCATGATCTGAGGGAGCGTCACATATTATGAGCACTAAAAAAGAATTATGGGTATTTGCGGAACAGGTGGATGGAGTTATTCCAAGCTCTGTATATGAACTGCTCAGCCAAGGCCGTATACTCTGTAACGAGGTCGGATATCGTCTCTGCGCCGCCTTACTCTCCAACAACAGAACAGCATCACTCTCCCAGGAACTCTTTAATTTTGGAGCTAAAAAGGTCTACACCATTGAAGATCCTAAACTGGAATATTTCCAGAATGACTATTACTCCACAGCACTGGCCCAACTGATTAATGAACAGGCCCCAAAAATCATCCTCTACAGCGCAACCTCCATTGGTCGGTGCTTAGCTCCATCTATTGCTGCCAAAATAGGCACCGGTCTTACAGCGGACTGCACCGAGCTTAATATCGACCCCAAAACAAAGTTGCTGTTACAAACTCGTGCAGCTTACGGAGGAAATATTATGGCTACCATCATCTGTCCAAAGCATCACCCGCAAATGGCAACCGTCAGACCCAATGTTTTCACAAAAAACAAACTTTCTGAAAATGAATCCGGCGAACTCATTCACTACAACGTTGATTTGAGTAGCGCACCGGACCGAATGCGACGCCGGAAGACTGTGTACAACAAAAATGAGGACTCCAGTGAACTTCACACCGCTCAATTTATCGTTTCCGGCGGACGAGGAATCGGGAGGCCTGAAAATTTCCGTATCATTAAAGACCTTGCCGAAGAACTGAATGCTGCCGTGGGGGCATCACGCGCCATCACCGATGCCGGATGGGTTTCTGAAAACCATCTGGTAGGACAATCCGGCAGAACCGTGCGACCAAAAGTTTATATTTCCTGCGGGATTTCCGGCGCAATCCAACACCAGGTTGGTATGCAGAAATCAGATCTTATTATTGCCATCAACAATGACTCCAACGCTCCTATTTTCGATATTGCCGACATTGGGCTCGTTGGAGACCTCCATAAAATCATACCAGAACTCCAAAAACAGCTTGCAGTCGTTAACACAAAGACAACGACTTGATTAAATTGAATCACCAATAAAATTACGCTAATCTCCCGCACCATTAATCCAACACATAAAGGACTCGGAATATGGAAAAAGTCGTTATTATCGGAGCGGGTGCAGCCGGCCTCACCTCTGCTATTTATACCGCGCGCGCGAACCTTGAGCCTCTCGTAATCGAAGGTATGCAACCTGGTGGACAGCTTACCACCACTACGGATGTGGAAAACTTCCCTGGCTTCCCAGAAGGAATCGATGGCACAGAAATGATGAATAAGTTTCGAACTCAGGCCGAGCGTTTCGGAGCTAAGTTCCTCCAATATGATGCCGTTTCCAAAGCTGATTTTTCCAAACATCCCTTCAAACTTGAAATGATGTCCGGGGATTCTATCGAAGCCCAAACCGTTATTATTGCTACAGGAGCAACTGCAAAATATCTCGGACTGGAGTCCGAGCAAAAATTTATGGGACGTGGCGTATCCGCCTGTGCCACCTGTGATGGAGCCTTTTACAAAGATGTTCCTGTGGTGGTTGTAGGCGGTGGCGACACAGCGTGCGAAGAAGCTATTTTTCTAACACGCTTTGCTTCTAAGGTTACATTGGTACATCGTCGCAATGAACTTCGTGCCTCTAAAATCATGGCAGCACGCGTCGAAAAAAATCATAAGATTGAGGTCGCATGGAACTCTGTCATTGATGAAATTCTAGGTGACGACTCAGGTGTAACAGCCGTACGAATCAAGGATGTAAACACAGACAAGACCTCTGAAATTCCAGCAACCGGATATTTTTCGGCGATTGGACACAAGCCGAATACTGATGCTTTTATCGGAGAGTTGGAGATGGATGAAACCGGTTATTTAATTGCTGATGGCGTAAAAACGAAAATCCCTGGTGTTTATGCTGCTGGCGACGTTTCCGATGCCATCTATCGTCAGGCTATTACTGCGGCCGGAACTGGATGTGCTGCTGCACTCGAAGCCGAACGTTTCCTTGAAGCTCAGGGCGAATAATAGTTTTATATATAAACACCCTGGGCATGCTCAGGGTGCTCAGTCGCTCTGATCATTTTTATTAATAAAAATGATCAAAAAAATCGCTTCAAAGCTATGAGCCCGTATAGCGCTCGCACCACCCATGTCGTTTAGGTTCTGAGCTTCTTCGGTGTATTGCATTTCTTCTCTAGATCTTTAAGCTGTTTTGCGTGCGCGACCTTAGTGCCACGAAGTTTTTTGTGTCAGCTATAACAGGTCTGTTCTGTAGTTTCTTTCTTACCTGAAATAACGCACTTCTTATGGGATTTAAACCACAGGGAACCAATTTCTGCGAGTGATTCAGTTTATAACGGGACACGTCATTATTTATTACTTACAAATCAAATCCGAAATATTCGGCTGCGTTATTATAACTGATATCTGAAACCATTCGACCGACTAAATTGAAATCGTATGGCACCAGGCCAGTTTTCATATCGCGTCCTAGAATATTGCAAAGGATCCGGCGAAAATATTCATGTCGCGCATAGCTCAAAAAGGAGCGACTATCGGTCAACATACCTACAAAACGGCTCAATGATCCGAGCTGAGAAAGTGCCTCTATCTGACGCTCCATTCCGTCCTTCTGATCAAGAAACCACCAACCGGAACCTAGCTGCATTTTTCCAGGAACCGACCCATCCTGAAAATTCCCGATCATGGTCGCAAGCATTTCATTGTCTCGCGGATTAAGGTTATAGATAATCGTTTTCGGCAAAGCATCTTCTGAATTCAAGGCATCCAAATACCGGGATAAAGGCTCTGCATAACGCCAATCGCCAATGGAATCAAATCCGACATCAGCACCCGCTAGCTTAAACATCTTGGTGTTGTTATTCCGCATAGGCCCAAAATGAAGTTGCTTGGTCCAGCCTTTCTCGGCATCCATTCGGCCGAATTCCATTAACATCGCCGTCTTAAACTGTTCTTCCTCATCGATACTTACCTGTCTTCCCGCACGGACTTTGTCAAAAATAGAACGAATCGTAGACGTACTTACCGGCTTGAAATAACAGGTGCTTAATCCGTGATCTGATAAACGGCACCCAACTTCATGGAAAAAGTCATGACGCTTGCGTAACGCCGAAATCAACGCATCAAAACTATTAATCTCCACATCCGCCGCTGTTGAAAGTGATTCCAAATAGATATTATATGCTACCGCATTTTCAACAGCCATTGCCCTATCCGGCCGCCATGTTGGTAGCATCTGAGATGAAAATTTTTCCTTCTTAACAGCAATATGATGCTCTAGAGAGTCCGCCGGATCATCTGTAGTACAAACCAGAGCCACCTTACTGTCCGTCATCAGTTTGCGGGCAGATATTCCTGCATCAAATAGTTCCTGTGTGCGGAACCAGATTTCATCCGCGGTCTCAGGACAAAGTACCTTATCATCAATATCGAAATAACGCGCCAACTCCAAATGACTCCAATGATAGATCGGATTACGCAGAAGGTACGGCATTACCTCAGAAAATTTATTGAACTTCTCGCGATCAGAAGCACCACCAGTACAGTAATATTCTGCCACACCATTGGTACGCATCTGGCGCCACTTATAATGATCGCCATTCAGCCAAACCTGAGAGATATTCTCCCAAGACTTATCCTGTGCAACCTCTTCCGGTGGTAGATGACAATGGTAATCTATAATAGGAAGATTTTCCGCATATTCGTGATACAGGCGGACAGCCTCATCCGTCTGCAACATAAAATTTTCGTGAATAAACTTTTTCATTACTTCTTAAAAACCCCTACTTAGACCGAGCATCTACATCAGCTTCGGATTTGTCCATTTTCATGAAACGGCACTTTTCCACTTCCGCTTTTTTCAACTGAGCAGACTGAACGGGCAACCAGAGAGAGAGTTTCGGAACATACGCAATCATCATCAGCGCAGCGACCATCGCTCCGAAAAATGGCAACATCGTCTTCGTCACCTTGGCAATAGTAGTTTTCCCAACCCCACATCCAATGAACAGGCACGTTCCAACCGGAGGAGTACATAGACCAATACAGAGGTTGGCGATCATCATGATCCCAAAATGAACCTCGTGCATTCCGAGCTCTTTTACGACAGGGAGGAAGATTGGAGTAAAAATCAGAACGGCTGGTGTCATGTCCATAAATGTACCAACAAATAACAGTAATATATTGATAGTGAGCAAAACAACGATTGGATTTTCAGACAGACCTAGCAATGCTGTACTGACGGTCTGTGGTATATTGGCCATGGTCATGATCCAGCTCATCCCTGAGCTAGCACCAATCAACAGCATGACCACCGCAGTTGTGATACCCGTCTGCAACATGATCTCCGGAAGCTCGATCAGCTTAATCTCACAATACACAACTACAGACAGAATAAAGGCATAAACCACAGCAATCGCTGCGGCCTCCGTGGCCGTGAATACACCCGAGAGAATTCCTCCAATCACAATTACGATCAAAA
>DATCZD010000161.1:0-11783 GCA_036526075.1 Pontiella sp.
CGGTAACTTACACCCTTGATGCGCTTACTTATCTGACACTGGGGGCAGGGCATGATCTTCGTGTTTGGGATGACGAGGATTATGGTAAGGGGTTGTTAAATAATAACTTTAATCGGTATAGCGTTAATGGAACGTTGAGTCGTGAACTGCGGCCATATACCACCGAAGCCAGCATAGTTTTGGATTATACCGAGCATGAGTATGAAGGTGATCGTGGTGGGTATGAAACCATCACTGCTCGTGGAACGGTTGATCATAACTTTAATCCGGACCTAAGCGGATCAGTTTCTTTGGGGTATTCTTTTTCCGAATATGATTCGGCTTCTAATGAAGATGCCGTGACACCGTATGCCCAATGTGGTTTGATCTTTAGTCCAGGCGCTCGTACCACTCTGACCGCTGACGCTCTCTATTCTCTACGACATTCTGACAACTCAGTCTATAATGCTCAAAATACATTGGCTTTAAGTTTTGGGGCAAAACGGGAGCTGACAGCGAAGATAAGTCTTTCATCATCTCTGAGTTATGAGTTGAGTGATTTGGATGCTGATAGTGCAGTGTCTGCAGTTGTTCCAGATGATCAGCTTGATGTGATTCGTGCGAGTGCAAGGTGTTCCTACCAGATCAATCGGAATAACTTTGTTGACCTGAATTATAGCATTGAAAACCGGAGTGCGGATACTCTCGAAGATATGACTCGGAATCGTGTTGATTTTGGATGGCGGTTGCGTCTCTGATTTACACTGTTTCCTGAAGTTTTGATTTGATGACAAGACGGTGAAGGTTTACCTTCGCCGTCTTGATTTTTTGAATAGGAGATTCATTCATGAGCGCAGAGGACATGCAACAGTCAAATACCCTCCATTTTCTGGATTATTGGCGAGTTATTCGCTCGCGTAAGGAAATTGTTTTGGCTGTTGCAATTCTGGTGGTTGTAACAGGAACGGTCTATACCCTGTTACTTCCGAATGTGTATGCCTCATCCGTTCGAATTTCGGTATCAGAAGATGTCCCCGAGATTAACCCTTTTTCCGGCCCGCAAACCTATTATTCTTCTGCTTATAATCCCTATTTTTTGCGTACGCAGTTCGAAATTTTGACTTCGAAGCCGATCCTTTATGAGGTAATTAACCGTCTGAATCTACAGTCGGAGTGGGGAAAGGGCGGCCAAAAGCTGACCAAGGAGGTTGCTCTTAAAGTTCTTAGAAACAGCGTAAATGTATTTCAGCAACGCGATACATCGCTCATTGTTATCAATGTGAAACGTGACGATGCCAATGAGGCGGCGATTATTGCTAATGAATTAGCGGAAGTGTATCGCGACTCGCGTATTGATCTGGCGTTAAAGGGGGCTCGCGGGGCCATTGATAAGATTGCCGAGCAGTTGAAAGAGCAATTGATGCGCGTTGAAGCTGCAGAGGATAAAGTTCAGCAACTCCGTACAGAGCTTGACATTGCCACCATGGGCGGGGAGGGCGCCTTCGATGTTGATGAAATTCGTTTGCAACAGCTGGAAGGTGATCGACTGGCGGCTCATCGTGAAATGCTGGATAAGGAAAGCCTGCTGAACAAGCTTGAGGAACTCAGTGACAGAGATTTGATGGATCAGGCATCCTATATCACCTTTGATCAGGTAGTGGTTGCCACTGTTCAGCAGATTCAGGATATTGATGTTCAACTGAGCTCTCTGGATGCAGATTATGGTCCAAACCATCCAGAAGTTAAGCGTTACTCTTACCAGAAGGGTAAACTTGAAGAAACGTTGAAGGATCGAATCCAGGCGCTGAGGAATGGCCTTCAAACGGACTATGAAGTGGCGAAGTCGCGTTTTGACAATCTGGAGAAGGCGTTGGCTGGCGTCCGTTCTACCAGTATTGAGTCTCAGGGCGAAAAATACCGCCCGTTTCGCATTGCTATGGCGGAACTTGAAAATGAGCGTTTCATTTATAATCAGTTGATGTCCAAGCATCGTCAGGAAATCATTACGCTGGAGGTACCACGCAATCCGGTTGAGATTATTGATATTGCGGAAGCCAATCCCGTAGCAGTCAGCCCGAATGTGTTCGTTAATATCCTTTTGAGTATTTTTGTAGGATTGGGTGCTGGAGTTGGTTTGGCGTACTTTATTGAGTATCTCGACACCTCTATTAAAACATCCGAGGACATTGAACGCATTCTTGGCCTACCCGTTCTTGGTTTGATTCCGCAGAAGGTTCGTCCATTGATTGAAGAAGGTCCGGACAGTGAGCATGCAGAAGCATATCGTGTGCTTCGTACAAATGTAGCTTTTACTGAGGGAGGATCTCACCGGGGTTGTTTCAGCGTGCTTTCTGGCGGTGCCGGAGAAGGTAAGTCTACCACCGTTTTCAATATGGCCTTTGTTGCTGCTCAGCAAGGTGAAAAAGTTCTCCTGGTCGATGCCGACCTTCGCCGTCCGGTTCAGCACTCTATTCTCGGGGTGTCTAATCGATTTGGTCTAACGAACGTGCTCCTGCGTGATGTTCCCGTTGAGGAGGCCATTAAGGCTACCAGTGTTCCGAATTTGCACTTTCTTCCATCGGGCCGCTTGCCGCGTACTTCGCTTGGTATTCTGGATCCAAAGCGGATTCGCGAACTGATAGCCAGCCTGAAGACGAAGTATGATGTGGTGTTTATTGACACGCCGCCGTTGGTGGGCATCAGTGACTCTTCGATTCTGGCGAAGGAAACCGATGGCGCGATTATTGTGGTGCAGTACCGTAAATATCCGCGTGATATGCTGGTTAAGGCTAAGCAGATGATTGAGACGTTGGGGGTCAATGTTGTGGGCGCAGTATTAAATAACATCAATGTTATGCGTGACGACTATTACTACTATTATCACTCCTACTATTCAGACTATTACCATAGTTCCCAGAGTGAGTCGGATGACGACTCTGTTTGATGTAAATATTGATGAGGTTGGAAATGATTCGAAATTTTTTGTTTACTGGATTTCTGTTGGCAGGACTTCTGTTGCAGGGCTGCGTCGGGCCGTCTGTACAGGAAATACCACAGTCTGCATCCGGGTCTTCTATGAGTAACGACATCGGGGCATACACCCTCAAACCGTTCGATCCTATCTATCTGCGCTTCAGTGGCATTCTGGAGCAGACGCAGCTCGAGCTGGTGATTGATGAAAAGGGAGAGATCAGTTTGTTGCACATTGCTGAGCCTATTAAGGCCGCGGGCCTGACGGCTTCAGAGTTGGAGAACACCATTGAGCGTTTGTATATTGAGGGTGGTATTTACAAGAATGTTTCGGTTAATGTGACTATGACTGCTAAAGTATATTACTTGCAGGGTGAGGTTAATCAGCCCGGACAATTCCAGTTGCAGACAGGGACCACTCTGCTGCAGGCCATTGCCGGTGCCCGCGGCTATACTTCATTTGCCAACCGTAAAAAAGTTACGATCACGCGTCAGGGCCGCATTTATCAGTTCAATATGAAGGAACTCGAAAAAGACCCCTTGAAAGATGTGAAGATCGAAGCGGGTGATGTTATCAATGTCTGGCAGTCGCGCTTTTAGTGTTTTATACCTTTTATACTCATGGAGCTTGGAAACAGCGCTAAACGTGTCGGCATAATGGGCGGATCATATGATCCGGTTCACATAGGACATCTGATCATTGCTCAGGATGCGGTTGAGCGGTTGGAGCTGGACGAGATTATCTTTATTCCTGCCGCTATTCCGCCGCACAAGCAACATCTCCGAAAGGCTGATGCGGAACATCGTCTGAACATGCTTCGTATAGCTGTAGAAAATGACCTTCGGTTTTCAGTTTCCGATCTTGAATTGCAACGTGGCGGAGTTTCCTACACATTCGATACCATTCGGAACTTCAAAGCTGAAACTCCAGATGTCGAATTTTTCTTGATTGTAGGAAGTGATACGCTGGTGGACTTACATAACTGGCACAATATTGACGGAGTGCTGGATCTTTGCGAAGTTGCCTCGTTCATACGACCGGAGGAATGTGATCTGGATCAGATTAAACAAAAAGTAAGAGTTGCGGCCCGACACAGAGAACGATTGCTTAACAATCTTTTTGAGAGTCATTTAATTGGCGTTTCATCTACAGAAATACGGATGCGCGTGGCAGAAGGTTTAGGTATTGGTTATCTGGTGCCTCCGGAAGTTAAAATGTATATTTATGAGCATGGTCTCTATCAAACCTGAGGGAAAAATGGACAAGGATATTGAAATTATAAAGACGATCGTAGACTTCTTGGAAGATCGTAAGGCAGAGGACGTTGTCACACTCGATCTGAGACAACACGCTAATATTGCCGACTATTTTATCATTGCAACCGGAGCCAATAAGCCACACCTCAAAGCGATGTATGACGGGATACAAAAGCTATTCAAAGATTCCGGATTCTCCGGGTTCCAGCGAGCGGGCGTTCCAGACAGCGGTTGGATGATTATGGAGTATTATGGTATCATGGTTCACATTTTTGAGCGTGAACTTCGTGAATTCTATGATCTCGAAAAGCTTTGGAAGGATGCGCCTAAAGTGGAGTTGGAGGGCAAGTAAACATGGGCTTCAAGATTTACAATACCATGAGCCGTTCGAAGGAGGATCTGCTACCCATTGACGGTAAGCATGTGCGAATGTATACCTGCGGGCCGACCGTTTATAATTATGCGCATATTGGGAACTTCCGGGCCTATATGTTTGAAGATCTTCTGCGCCGCTATATTAAATTCTGTGGCTTTGAAGTTACACAGGTGCAGAATCTGACGGATGTGGATGATAAAACTATTCGCGCCTCTATTGAGCAGGGACTTCCGCTCAGGGAATATACGAAGAAGTATATCGATGCATTTTTCGAGGACCTCGCAAAGCTTAACATTGAGCCGGCGGAGCATTATCCGGCCGCAACGGATTATATTCCGGAAATGATTACGTTGATCAAAACGCTGTTT
The DNA here is from genome assembly GCA_036526075.1 of Pontiella sp. Classification (GTDB taxonomy): domain Bacteria; phylum Verrucomicrobiota; class Kiritimatiellia; order Kiritimatiellales; family Pontiellaceae; genus Pontiella. The sequence continues at coordinate 4,951 of DATCZD010000161.1, forward strand.
GAAAAAGGATATGCCTATCAGTCTGAAGATGGATCTGTTTACTACAGCATTGATAAGTTCCCGGAATATGGAAAGCTGGCGCACTTGGATCGCGAAGGTATGCAAGTCGGCGCTCGTGTTGATCAGGATGAATACGATAAGGACAACGCCGCTGATTTTGCCTTATGGAAGGCCTATGTGCCGGAAGACGGTGATGTGGTCTGGGATTCTCCATGGGGAAAAGGGCGTCCAGGATGGCATATCGAGTGCTCTGCGATGAGTATGAAGTTGCTTGGTGAAAGTTTTGATATTCATACCGGTGGGGTGGATAATATTTTCCCGCATCACGAAGATGAAATCGCCCAGTCTGAAGCAGCAACAGGTAAACCCTATTCTAAATACTGGATGCACTGCGGCTATCTAGTTGTTGACGGACGCAAAATGTCCAAGTCGCTAGGAAACTTCCATACTTTGCGTGAAATTCTCGACATGGGTTACACCGGTCGGGAAGTGCGCTACGAGTTGTTATCCTCTCACTATCGCCAGTCACTCAACTTTGCTTTTAAGTCTCTCGACGCTAACCGCGCTGCACTAAAGCGCCTTGATGAATTCTATTCAACACTCATTGAGGCTGCCGGCTCCGTAACGGACCCCGGCGCGCTCCCGGAGTGGGCATCGGAAACCCGCGCCCGCTTCACTGAGGCTATGGATGATGATATGAACATCTCCGGAGCAATGGCTGCAATTTTTGACACGGTTCATGCAGGAAACAAAGCAATGGCTGAGGTTGCTTTAGATGCGAATCAGGCTTTGGCGGTTGTCAGACTCTGGAAAGACCTTGATGCGGTGCTTGGCCTGCTAATCCCGCCACCCTCTGAAATCTCTGATGAGGTTTCAGAATTGCTTGAAGCGCGCAGCATTGCCCGTGATGAAAAAGACTGGGCGGAGTCGGATCGCATCCGCGATCGTTTAGCTGAGCTTGGATGGACCGTTAAGGACACGCCTGAGGGGCCTAAACTTAGAAAGCTCTAGAGCTATGGCAGGAAAATTCATCACCTTTGAAGGTCCGGAAGGCAGTGGGAAGTCAACTCAGATTCGTCTGTTGGCAGAGCGACTGCGGGATATGGGGATGGAGGTTGTTTGCACTCGTGAACCCGGCGGGACATCCACGGGAGAGGCCATTCGTCAGATTCTTCAGCATGATTCTGCGGGTGAACCCCTGAGTGATCATTCTGAACTATTGCTCTTTACGGCGAGTCGTGCACAGCTGATGGATCAGGTGATTCTTCCCGTATTGGCTAAGGACGATTGGGTGCTGTGCGATCGTTTTATTGATTCCACCATAGCTTATCAGGGATTTGCCCGCGGGATGGATCTTAAAACGTTGGAGACCGTCAACGAATTCGCGATATATGGCCGAAAGCCTGATCTGACCATATTGTTGGATCTTGATGTCGAGACGGGGTTTAAGCGTCTGGAAACGCGTTATGCCACAAGTGATGAGTCGCATGATCGCTTTGAACGGGAAGCCCGCGACTTTCACCATCGGGTGCATGATGGGTATCATCAGCTAGCGGAAGGGGAACCGGAGCGCTTTCGCATCATCAATGCTGACCGCTCGATTGAAGAAGTTGCTTCTGACATCTGGGCAGTTGTAAATGGAGCATTGCTGTAGTCATGGAAGTTGTCGATCTGCATGCTGAGGCATGGGAGGGAATTCGCAATGGATATGAATCCGGTCGTTTGGCGCACGCTTATGTTATTGTCGGCTCGCCACGGGGGAATGCACTCCACTTTGCTGAATCTTTTCTAAAGCTATTGTATTGCGAAAAAGAGGATAAACCTTGTAATGAGTGTCTGGGTTGTCGGCAGGCTGAGTCACATCGGCACGTTGATACTCTTTGGATTGAACCGCAGAGTAAATCTCGTCAGATTCTAGCGGATGATGTGCGCGGTTTGATTCAGCGTATGACGCAGACTTCATTCCAGGGAGGGTGGAAGGCTGGTGTTGTGTTGTGTGCGGACTGCATGAATGAGAGTTCTGAAAATGCACTCCTTAAAACACTGGAGGAGCCTCCACCGAAAACCCTCCTTTTGCTGGTAACTGATTCGCCGCAGGGCTTGCTTCCGACCATTACATCGCGATGTCATAAGATTGTTTTATCGGAAGGAACAGTTGCCGCTTTTGGAGAGGGATGGAGGCCTCTTCTGATGAATATTCTCCGCAACCTTCCTCCAACGGGGGGGTTAGACGCCGCTCGCATGGCCACACAGCTTAAAGCTCTTTTTGATGAGGTTAAGACAGGGATTGCTGATGCTGTCATAGAGGACCTCGGCCATGCTGATGAATCGCTAGACGAGTCTAAACTAAAAGGGGTTCTGGAGGCGCGTACGAATGCTCGCTTGAAAGAAATGCAGACCGATGTTTTTCGAGTTGTACTGGATTGGCATCGTGATGTATTGATGCTGACCTCAGGTGTTGATTCGGCTCAGCTTGTGCATCGTGATGAACTTGGCGCCTTATCTGATCAGGCTCAGCTACACTCGCCGGAAAGTGTGTTGCTAGCCATTCAGGTTGTGGAAGAAATGGTACGCCGTCTTGATCGAAACATTCCTGGGATTCAGATTTTTGATGAGGGGTTCCGTAAGTTGATACGTTAATTCAGGATTATTTAATATTCTCCCAGAAGCGGAGAGGTTCCTGTCCGATGCGCCAGAATGCAATTCCTTTTATAGGCTGGGAATGGTAAAGGGCCATTTTTGCGTTAAGCGAAGGCATCGATTCAAAATGCACCTGAATAGTCACATTGGTGGAATAGGAATAACTTCCACCTTCTTCTGCAGAGCTCATAGCGCTTACTTTTTTCTTGCGTATGTCTGTCCAGATCTCTGGATTTCGGAATGACTTTGACAGGCCTTTAGGTGGCCAGCTTCTTCCATAGAGCGGGACTCCCATAAGGATTTTTTCTGGGGGAATTGTTTCTAGGGCATAGTTGTATACATTTTTGCACCAGGGGAGTGATGCTATAGGGCCGGGCGAGCCGGATCGATAATGTTCGTCATAGGCCATTACGATGACGCGGTCTGCCACCTGACCTATTCTGTGATAGTCAAATGCATCATTAGGATACTTTTTCTTGTGCGATTCCCAGCGGGCTATAACTGCGACACTGAAGATCTTATCTTTAGGAAGAGTCTGTTTGAGCTCAGAAAGAAAACTCAGATAATTATCCCGGTCATTAGCATGAATGCTTTCAAAATCAATCTGAATGCCATCAAATGATAGGGAGCGCTTTTTGATATCATTAATAATCTGTTGTCGGAAAGGTAGTTTTGGATCCAGATAGATGTGCGCTAATGTGGTATTCCATGGCATGGTGATCACGAGGTGGAAACGCATGTTATTTATTTTTTCCGCGAGAGCAGGGGGGGTGGTATATCCTTCTGTTAGTTGTCCATCAGCATTGATGGAAGCACTGAAGCAGGCAACGTCCGTGATCGGGGAATGTGCAGGAAAATATTTTTCCTCACCTTTCATAAGATAAGCCCATATTTCTTCAGCAGATGCTTTCTGTCCGCTGCAGGCAATCAAAACGAAAAGCAGGCCGTACAGAACAGCCTGCTTTTTAGTGGATCCCGAAGCTTTATTCAGCATCTTTTTCGGCCTTGTCTATTTTTTGGAACGGGATCTCAACGCTCAGCTCGGTAATGTCATGCGGCCGATATTCAAGAGTCACCGTTCCGCCAAGTAGTTCGATATAACTTCGGGCCAGAGTTAGTCCGTGCTCCATGTCAACAGCCGGCTCTTTTCCTTCTTCTGGTTGGAAAACTCCTTCAAGGAGATTATCCCTTTTTTGCTTGCCGCTGTAGGCTAGGTCAAAGGCAATATTGGCGGTTCTTTCATCGCCAGATTTTCGTGTTGCATGCAAGCCCAGTCGACCTTTTTCGGTCTGATCAAAAGCATAGCCCAATAGGATAGATAGAGTTTTTCGGAGTTTGAACTCATCTGTGTTCACAAGCTTCGGGACATTGTTGGGGGATTGGTACTGCGCAAAGCTGACGGCAAAGAACAGTTTTTTTGCTTCAGCCCGATCGCCAAATTTTTTATCAATGTCTCCCATTAGAGAGTGCAGGTCGCACTCTTTGGTTTTTATTTTAGTTTTTCCGCCGGATAGTTGGGCCAGTTCTGAGTTGTTATCCAGCATATCGATGAGTGAGCGACAGCTTTCGGTGACCGTTTTAAGCTCCGTCTTTTGCTGGTCGAAAAGATTTTCCGCATCACTTAGTGTTTCTGTTGTGGAAACAACAGGCTCGAGAGCAGATTGAACGGAATCGTTCAACTCCTCAACCAGCTGTTGGGTTACTCGACCCGCCTGATGGACTTCTGCCAGCGATTTTTCAAGGTTGGCCTGATGTTTAGCTTCAATCCCTGCAAGAGTTTTTTCCAGATCTTCGGCCTGGACTGTAGTTTGTTGGTACTCTTTCTGGAGGTCCGCGAGAGATTTATCACGTTCTTTTAAGGTTTCTTTCGCGGTCGACAGTTGTTTCTGGAGTTCGGCTTCATTCTTTTGAAATTCTTCAACTTTCTGAGTTAACTCCTTGGTCTGCTTTTTCATGAGCGCATCCGCATTTTCCTGGCTGGCCTCAAGCGCTTTTTGCAGATCTGCCAATGCTTTTTCAGTCCCCTCCCGTTTAGTTTTTTCGTCCTTCAGATCATCCAGCAGTTGGTTTATCTCTTTGAGTTGTCGGTCAATATTGCTTTCCAGATCATCTTTCTGTTTCTGAAGTTCCTGTTCTTCTTTTTGGAGACGTTTCAGTTCCTTCTTAAGATCATCAGTCTGTTTTGCAACCGCAGCATCCTGATCTTTTGTAAAGGCATCAAGGGTGGTTTTTGTTTCCCTTAAGATAGACGTTGTTTCCGATAGCTCTTTATGCGTCTTTTTCAGCTCAGTGTTACGCGTTTCTAGTTCTTCGGTCAGCTTATCTTTTTCCGCTTTCAGTTGGTCGACCTGTTTCTGGAGTTTGACTTCCTGCAGGCGAACCTCTGCAAGGTTCAGGTTGTGCTGTTGTTGTTCTTTTTCGGATAGTTTTTTCTGATTTTCACCTAATTGAGCTATCTGTAGCTCAAGTTGGGCAACCAGCTCATCGGCCGCTTTGTGTGCTGAAAGCTCCTGTTCAAATTCTTTTTTCTTCGCATCAAGCTTTTCTTCGAGCTCTTTAAGCTGAGCTTTTAACTCTTTTTCATGTTCACGCAGGGCTTTTTCATGAACCTGTTTTTCAGACAGCTCCTGTTTGAAAGCTTTGGTTTCATCTTCTAGGCGGGCATCAAACTGCTGGCGCATTTCATTAAGCTCTTTTTCAACCAGCGCCAGTTTTTCACCGATTTCCTTGGCGGCAGTCTGCTGATTCTTTAATTCAGCCGCATGCTGTTCGGTCATGCTTTTGATCTGCTCCTGCGCTTTGTTTAGCAGTTCAGCTGTTTTCTCCAGTTGTTTTTCCGCATCTTTTCGGGCGGTATTTTCCGTGTCGAGTTCCGTTTTATGGAACACATGCAGTTTTTCCATCTCCTGCTTGTTATCAGCGATCAGCTTTTCAAGTTCAGTTTTACGTTTTTCGAGCTCTTCCTGGTTTTCTTTCAGGTTGGTTTCAAGTTTTTTCCGTAGCGCGGTTTCCTGATTATAGTGTTCGTTAAGTTGTGCAGCATGGTTTTCGAGTTTTACGAATTCTTCTTCTTTAACCGCTAGCAGTTCTTCCCATTTCTTGCGTTTGTTAGTTTCCGACTCCAGCTCTCCCAAACGCTTCGATAGTTGATCTTCCAATTGCTGACGGCGGTTAAGCAGATCCTGTTCAGAACTGCGAAGAGCTTCTTCAATACGCTTGCGTTCATCAAGTTGTTGTTTGAATTCATGTTCGCGGTTAATCAGCTCGGCTTCAGAAATCTTAAGGCTTTGACGGGCTTCAGCTAGTGCCTCCGCTGCCTTGCCATATTCGGAACGAGAATCCGTGAGTTCGTTCTTTGTGTTTTGGAGCTTACTTTCCAGTTCGCTACTGTAGTGTTTAGCTTCTATCTCTCGCCGTTTGCGCTCTGAAATATTAACTGAAATACCAACCACGCCTTCTACAAGACCTTCGTCGGAGACCAATGGGGCCTGAAGTGTTTCCAACCATTCTTTTTTCCCGTGGACTTCGATGGACTCTTCGTTTCGGTGAAGTGTTTTGTCCTTCATGGTTTCAATGGCTGTTTGATCATGGTCGCGTGGGGTGGCCGGCATAATTTCAAAGATTGTTTTTCCTGTCCATTCAGTCTGAGGAATGCCAGTTCGCTCAACTAATTTTGGACTAGTGTAGAGGTAGCGACAGCGTGTGTCGCGCACATGCACTTCAGCAGGAATGGAACCGAGAATTCGCTTCATGAAGTCAACTTGGCTGGATAGTTCCGCTTTTTCGCGCTTCTGTTGACTGATGTTTCGCTGGGACCCCCAAATTCCGACCAGCTTACCGCCCTCCATGATGCCGGTGGCATTATTCATCAGATTAAGGCGGTTGCCGTTAGGATCTTGTCGAACAGATTCTAAATCTGTGGACAGGTATTCGCTATTGATGAAGGTGAGCACCGCGGCCGTGTTCTGTAAGGGTCCGCACCCATCCTTGAGTGCGCTGATGGATTTTCCTATCAGCTCTTTTGGCTTAGATCCGTACATAGAAGCAAAAGTCTGATTGCAATCTACAAGGAGAAACTTATCCATGATCGTAGATGCAATGTCTGCGGGAGAACCTGAAAGAGATAGAGGAGCTTCAGGGGCTAATTTATAAAAGCCTTCAATAGTTTCGTTGATGAAGTGATTGTAATGACT
>DATCZD010000162.1:0-7190 GCA_036526075.1 Pontiella sp.
GAGCTATCCCTGTACAATTTGCTCCCCACACCACTTATTCAACCAGAGAGGCCCCTAAACCCCTTTTAGCAAAAACAATTGAAACCGTATGGAACACCCGAAATAATCACGATTTTCTAGAATCGATACTCCCGCCACTACGCCGTCATCTGCAATGGTTATTGCAACATTTTGATCCTAAACGGCGTGGCATTCACTATTGGCAGAACCGGGGCGAACCACTGGTGCCGGAACTCTACAAAACTGATATTGCCACTGTTGACTTGACGGTTTTACTGCTTACTGAAATTGAAGCATTCAACCGTCTTTCCAAGCAGTCACAGCAAGGGGCCGGCGAAAGCGATCTTTTCATCGCCGAAAAGAAAACCTTAGAAAGAAATCTCTTGGAGCAGTTTTGGAACGAGAAGGAGTCGGCTTTTTCAAATGCCTTTATCCGAGACGTGCCGGTGAGAGCCCAAGGCTTTTCCTCATTCATCCCCTTGCTATGGCCAGAACTTCCAATGTTTCAGAAAAATGTAATCCTCGACCGCATTCGGGAGTCAGGCACCATTCCGGGCGGATTAAGTGTTCTGAGCTGGCACAAGTCCGCAATGGATGACAATAGTTTCCCCCTACTCCAGCAAATGCTTGTCTATGATGGGTTGATCACCTCAGATCCCCATGGACACATGCTTTCCGACTTTTGCCGTCTCACCCTTCAAGGATTTTTGGAGTGGCACTCCCTGACTATTGAAACGGGAAATGACCTGCATATCAATCCGGTTTTAGCTGCTCACATCATCAACATTCAAGCCCTCCATCAATATCGCTATTATGCCCATGGTGGTATTGCAGGTTTCCTATTTAAATTCCTTAAAAAAACAAAAATTGATCGATTTGAGTTATCCGTCGTTGCAACAGTCCTGATCCTTTCCTTGAGCCTTTACACAGCCAACCGACTAAGGAAATCCCCGCCACCGTTTGCAATGCTAGATGCACAGATGCAGAGTGCCTATGCAAGACATGATGCGACCGCCACTCTGGAAAACTGCCGTAAAATCATCGATCATTACCCCGAAAAGAATGATAACGCTAAACTGCTGGCGGCAAATATTCTACTGAGCACGAGCAACTATTCGGAGGCGACCCAACTCCTAAAGGAGGTAAGGGAGCGTTATCCCGACAGCCCCGGACCTATGATTTCACTGGGGTTGGCCCATCAATTACAGGGAGATTTTGAGCAAGCCGAACATAATTATTATGAATTCTGCTATATCTTTGAAGAAGTTTTTCCCGAACTAGTACAGGAGGTTAATATCTACCGAAACCTAATAAGGGAAGGCTTTAAAACCCCACCAAAGTGGTATAAAATTTATGGCTATCAACTTATGCATGAATTATAGTCCGTGCTTTAATTTTTTATGCACGAAAGGTCAGTTATGAAATATATTCTATCGATTGCTCTTATCACCGTATGCATCACCTCCATCGGGTGCAGTAACAACGAATCCCGAAAAAACGAAAAAGAAGTGAACCCAACTTTTATGTTCGGGTGCTTTCGCAAAGAAATTGTATCCAGTGATTACCATATTCCGAATATGAACAGCGCCAGAGTGGCCAATTATCTTCAAAACAAAATCAAAACCCTCCCCGGCTACTTAGATAGCTCTTATGATATCTCCACTCGCATGCTTACAGTTGAATACAAAAGCAGCAACGTGCGGATGATGAATTTTGAAGAAGCTATTGCTTTTGCGGGTTTCAGCGTCAACAACCGACCTGCCAACCCTCAAGCCAAGGTTCCCTCCGGAGTTAAATAAGATGAAGATTACAACCTCTACCACCCCTTTGACCGAACAGAAAAAAGATGCTCTCATTGTCTTTTTTCAAGGATCAGAAAACCTCCTTCCTGCCGGATATACGGCACTGAAAAAGAAAATTAGCCTGCTCCTCCCCAAAAGTGCCTTCAAAGGAAATGCTGGGCAGGTTGCTATTTTTCCGTTCGAGGACAAGCAGTTGATTCTCTCCGGAGTCGGAGAAGCCGAACATTATCATAACGGATTACTGGAGCAGGCGGCTGCAGCAGCAATACGGACCGGCATAAGTGCAGGTTTAAAATCCTTTACCACCGCGTCCTCTATCGCCCTCAAATCGATTTCAGAAAAGGAGTATCAATTGCTGGTTGGTCGTGGAGCCGCATGGGGAACCTACACGTTTTCCACGTTTAAAACAGGTTCAGAAAAGAAGGTACCAACAAGTCTCGCCTTCTGCGGAAAGATTAAAGACCGCGAGGCTATTAAAGATGCCGAGGCACAAGGTATCTCCCTGCTTCAGACTGCAGATCTTGCCAACCTTCCGGGCAATGAAGCTCCGCCTGAAAAAATAGCTTCATGGGCAAAAACCATGGCCAAGGAAAACGGATTATCCTGCACCATCATGGGTAAAGCGGAGTTGACCAAAAAAGGCTGCGGAGGAATTCTATCCGTTGCTCAGGGAAGTGCTGAAGATCCTAAAATGATTATCCTGAAATATGACGGCACCGACAAAAAAGCCAAACCAATAGTACTGGTTGGAAAAACGGTAACTTTTGATACGGGCGGTATTTCTCTTAAACCCGGAAAAGGCATGGGCTGGATGCGCTATGATAAGTGTGGCGGCATGGCCGTACTCACCGCCATGCAAATGATTGCTCGGATGAATGTAAAAGTTCCCGTAATTGGAATTCTCGGAGCGGCTGAAAACATGCCGGGATCGAGAGCTACCCGCCCTGGCGATATCATCAGAGCCTACAATGGAAAAACTATTGAAGTGCTTAATACTGATGCTGAAGGGCGCCTCATATTAGCTGACGCCCTTGGCCTTGCCGCAGAAATAAAACCACGGGCTATTGTAGATCTTGCCACCTTGACAGGCGCCTGTATTGTCGCTCTGGGATCCTCAGCCGCAGCCATACTGGGTAATGACCAAAGTCTAGTGGATACGCTCATCAAACACGGAAGTTCCGCAGGCGAACGCCTTTGGCAGTTACCTCTCTACAAAGACTATTCAGACGAGATGAAATCCGACTTCGCAGACCTTTCCAACCTCGGAAAATCCGGTGGCGCGGGAACCGCAACCGCAGCCGCCTTTCTGAAAGAGTTTGTTCCGAATGATATTCCTTGGGCCCATCTGGATATTGCCGGAACAGCATGGCATGAGTCACCCAAGCCGTATCAGGCTTCGGGAGCTACGCTCTTTGGGGCGCGCCTTCTCACACAGTGGATTTCATCTCTGGATTAATCCAATTCAGAGATGAATCACCACTCATAACTCCGAAGACAATATGTTAAAAACTATTCGCTCAATATTAAGCGAAGTAAAAAAACGAATTCTATGGAAATTGACTGGCAGTCCTTAAATTCACTTGGAATTTATTCCTTGGCTGGATTGCTCTGCTTGATTGGCTTTGCCCTCTCCTGCCTGTCACTATCCGGAACATGGTTGGTCCTAGCTGCAGCAGGAATCATTTCATGGTTCCGTTGGCCTGAGTTTCCCGGAATAATAACCCTCGTACTCTTTCTGTTACTCTGTATTGGAGTCGAAGTCGCGGAAGCATTGGCAGGAACATGGGGGGTACAGAGACGAGGCGGATCAAAGGCAGCAGGCTGGGCCGCTCTTGGAGGAGGCTTTATGGGTATGATTCTAGGCAGTTTTATCCCCATCCCCATACTGGGAAATCTTTTCGGTATGTTGGCCGGGAGTTTTGGGTGCGCTTATCTTGTAGAACATGCTAAAATCAAGAGGTCTCAGCATGCAGCACATGTGGCGACCGGAGCAGTTCTAGCCCGCCTCGGCATTATCTTCATCAAGGTCGGCATCACGCTTATTATGACCCTTATACTGGCCATTGGAACTGCGGTTACATGAAAAAGGTTGCCTATTACATCACAGCCCACGGCTACGGACACGGAGCTCGATCGTGTGATGTTCTTAATGCCCTACATACCGCAGCCCCTAAGCTCCCAATCATTGTAAAAACCGATCTCCCCCTGGGCTTTATGGCGAGTCGTCTACCGAAAAGCATAGAGGTTCGTTCCGGCGCATTTGATGTGGGGCTGGTCCAAAAGGATTCTATTCATGTAGACTTGGACGCCTCACTGAAAGCCATCAGAAAACTTTATTCCAGAGAGAGCGAACTGATCTGTCAGGAAACCCAATTTTTTCAAAACGAAAATATCGGGTTAGTGGTGGCGGACATTCCGGCCATACCGCTGGCCGCCGCTCAACAGGCCGGCCTCCCCAACATTGCAACCGGCAACTTTGGTTGGGATTGGATCTACTCTGACTTTATCCAGCACAATAAGGATTGGCTTCATTTCAGCAATAAATTCCGAAGCGTCTACGAAAAAACGGATCTACTGCTTCGACAACCGTTCGCAGAACCTATGTCAGCATTTCCTAATACACTTGATCTTCCGCTTCTGGCCAAGCCTGGAACTAGTTGCCGTGAAAAGATTGCAGAACAAACCGGAGCTAACTTGAACAAACCATGGGTGCTACTTTCGTTCACCACTCTTGACCTGAACAAACAGGCTTTGAACAACATTTTTGACAGCAGGATGAAATATGAATTTTTCTCCGTCGAACCCTTGTCTTGGCCGGATTCAAACATTCACTGCATCTCCAGATCCTTTATGTCTTTCGCAGATATGCTGGCCTCATCAGACATAGTAATAACCAAGCCTGGATTCGGAATCCTGTCTGAGTGCATTGCAAACAACAAACCGATCATCTATTCCGAACGTAAGAATTTTCTGGAATATCCGATACTGGTTAAAGCAATTGAACGCTACTGCAGGTTTTCTTATATCTCTAATGCAGATCTTTATTCCGGACGGTTGGAGCAGGCTATAAAAACTCTACAGAATGCAGGACTTCCATTAGAAACGATGGAACGCGGAGGTTCCGAAGCCGCAGCACAGCATATTCTTAAAAAAATCCGGTGCTAAAGAATAGTTCCGTGAGGAATAACCGTATTTTTAGGGATCACCATAATGCCATCACGAATCCAATAAAGATCGGTCTGTTCATCCGAAGACTTTCCTTCCGGAGAAATTACAACGTTATCGCCTATGCGAACGTTCTTATCAATAATCGCATTTTTTACAGTACAGTCTCTGCCAATTCCCATCGGAATACCCGATGGATCATCCACTACGCCATGCTCATAATAATCCGCCCCCATAATGATAGAATCCTCAATAACGGATCCTTCGCCCACCAGAGCACGTAAGCCAATCACAGCATGATCAATCCGCTTCCCGGAAATAATACAACCATCTGAAAGTAGACAGCGAAAAAGATCACACTGATTGATTTTTGAAGGAGGAAGATAGCGCATACGCGTGTAGACTGGGGATTTCATTTCATAAAATGAAAATTGAGGCAGCGCTTCAGTCAATGCCAGATTTGCAGCCCAGAAAGAACGAATAGATCCGACATCCTCCCAATAGTCATCAAACACATAGCTGAAAACTTTATGCGTATCAATGGCCCGAGGAATAATATCCTTACCAAAATCCATTTCCGCGTTATGGCGAAGCAGATCCTTTAACACATCAATATTGAAGACATAGATCCCCATACTGGCCAAATAGCGTTCATCCTCATAATTCGGAGCACGCAACTCATCAAGAAGTGATGAATCGCCCGGTTTTTCCGCAAAACGAATAATTCTGCCCTGCTCTTCAATCTGCATAATGCCAAGCGAACCGGCTTCTTCTCGAGGAACGGGCTTTGTGCTTATGGTTAGATCAGCGTTATTGGAAATATGGGTCTCAATAACGTCCTTCAGGTCCATTCGATACAGTTGGTCTCCCGAAAGAATCACCACAATATCCGGATGATCATCCATAAAGTGACGCATACAACGGCGTACCGCATCAGCGGTTCCCAGAAACCATCCAGCGGACTCTGTCGTCTGCTGCGCTGCAAGAATGCGTACATGCCCCCCGCTGAATTGATCAAAAATATATGTATTGCCAATATGCTGATGCAGAGAAACACTATTATATTGCGTCAAAAGAAAGATGTGTCGAATACCGCTGTTGATGCAATTGCTAATAGGAATATCCACCAATCGATACTTTCCTGCAATTGGAACCGCTGGCTTCGAGCGTTCGCGAGTCAGTGGTTGTAAACGACTTCCTTCGCCGCCGCCCAAAATAAGCCCTACTACCTTCATTCAGTTACCCTTCATCATCCTTGTTACAACACAGCTCACATCATAGGGTGCCACCATGAAAATTGGAATCAAAAGAAAATAAATATTTAGCCCTTGCATTGCCAAAACCCATTATGTAGAACATGCGCTCCTTTTACAGAACAAGTGTTATAAGCTTTCTATAAAAAGGAATAGATTTTGGTCCGGTAGCTCAGTCGGTAGAGCATTTGACTTTTAATCAAAGGGTCCTGGGTTCGAGCCCCAGCCGGATCACCATTTAAAACCCCGTTATCAGCAATGATAGCGGGGTTTTTATTTATCCTCCGCTCGCCTACCCATTATTTGATGCCTCTAGAGAACCGGAGATAAAAACAGTACAAAGGGGTCGGTCCTTTAAAATTAGTCCTTTTATCAGTTAAAAAAATCCGTCCTCGGCCCTCTTTGCATTCACGCCCTGCGGATTATCACTGCTAGCCCAGTTGCGAATCATATGCCGAACGGCCTCCCGACCCTCCAAGGAATAGTCCTATATAAAATCATCAATGACTTTACAGGATCGTCTTCCGGATCAGCAAGATCATGCTCACTAAGTGTAACCAATAGAGTCTATGCGCAGATATATGAGTCGTATAACACCCCAAATCGGGGTGCTTGAATTAAAATGGAATAAAGTTGGTGCGGGGAGTAATTTTCTCAACCGTCTTAGCGATCAGCTTGGCACAAAGTTCTAGGTCTTTCAGGCTGATAATCTCGCAGGGACTATGCATATAACGAAGCGGAATGCTTACAAGTGCTGTAACAACTCCTGCCCTGTTAAGCTGTAGTGCATTGGCATCCGTTCCTGTTCCGCGCGGTTCAGCACTAATCTGATAAGGAATTTTTTCAGCCTTAGCAGTCTTCACCAACAGATCAAACAGCTTGGCATTAATATTGGGGCCACGCGTCAGAACTGGACCTTTGCCCAGCTCAATCAGGTTTTCTCTCTTTATGGCCTCGCCCATATTGGGAT
>DATCZD010000163.1:0-8718 GCA_036526075.1 Pontiella sp.
CTGAACTGGAGCGCTTTTCTCCCTACATTGATGAGGAAACAATCAGCCAATCTAATGCGCTATTTGGGTATGCTGGAGATAAACACTATTTTTCGCTCGATATCCGCAAACATTTTGGACTCGATAAATATAACTCCAACATTATTCCCTATTGGAAAACCGAAACACTGGAGGCTATGGATGCCTTTAAATTTAAGGAAAATTATCGTGTAGGAGCCGGCGAATGTGTCTCGCTGTCGACACTCTATGCCGCCGCACTGTTTATTATCTGTGATGTTCCGTTAGAAGATATTTTCCTGATAGCCACCCCGCTTCACTCTCAGAACTTTATTAATTTGAGTGAAGGTGTGCTGACCAATAATCGTCGGCTCGTCACGAAAAACATGTGGTTTAACGGCACCGACCTGACCGCCAAGGCACAACGGGCCCTGCGTAATGAACAGGTTACCATTGTAGCAAATAATACAGGGTTCATTCATACTGTGTACCCAGATGCAACCATTGATCCGGAAAGCTTTGACCTGTTTCGGAAAAAGCTGGACTCCTTCACTACCACCGAAATCACCGCTGAAATCATTGCCAATTTCCTGCGGGAACGATCGGAGTTCCAAAAATGTTTTCAGATTAAATATATGCGGCACGGAAAGGCGCAATATCTTCCGATTGAGCGCGCCTATGCTTATGAACATGGTAGCCCCTATAAGGTTTCCGACAGCGGCACCCGCGATAAATTACTATCCCAGATCGATGAATATGATTTCTATACCGATCCAATAGAGGGGCGAATTCAGATCAACAAACTTTCAGATTACCTTAAAAACAATCCGATCTCTCATTTTGATGATGAAAGTATGCTTGAACTGGCTGGAAAAATTGATTGCACCGGCGATCTTCAACGCAAAATGTCTGTTATTGAAGGGTTAATCGATTTTATACACCTTGAGCCGGAACTTCCGCAAACGACAGATAAAAATTTCACCGGGCCTGGACCCATTGCGCTTAAGACTGGCATGAGCCGAGTCGAAATTATTGATTACCTGACCGGACTGCGTGAGAGTCATACCGTAGCCGATCTTGCGTTCTACGCTAGTCGTGATCTGGCAACAACAGAGTGGACGCCGTTTCTCAAGGCCGCCTTCGAACGAAATCCGGTCAGCATCCAGGATACCGAAAACCTTAGTGATGCCGCGTTGATTGATACGTTCAAAGAAATGACCAATGAGTCTATCTATGACGGCACACGAATTGCCCAGCCCGATGAAGTATGGAACTTTCAGCGCGGTGATGGTCTTGAACGCGCCTTTACGCTTTCAAATGTATGGAAAGCACGCTACCCGGAGGCATCCATTGAACTCATCATTTCCGGATCGACGGTGTCTCTTACGCTCGACGGAAAACAGCTGAATTTCAAAACCGAAAAAGGCCTGGAAAAGAAGCTCACGCTTTAAGACTACTCAAGGAAATAGTTATAGTCACGGGCCTCTTCGCTCTCAATGACCTCCATCGCATCTTCCGGACTGATAGCGGCAATCAGACGCGTACGAATCGCTTCGTCAGAAACCATCGACGAGAGACTGGAAAGCACCTTCAGATGCATATCCCTTTTATCGGTTGGGGTAACAATCAACATGATCAGCTTGACCGGTTGGCCATCCGGCGAATCGAAGTCGACACCGTCACGGCAAATTCCCATAACCCCCTGAATAGCCGGCCCCTTTTCAATATGCCCATGAGGAATGGCAATACCCCGCCCCATAGCGGTAGACATCTCTCTTTCTCGATCTACAATCGACTCATAGAGCTCTTCCTGAGTAATGTGTTCCACCCGGTGCGTACGCATCAGGAAGTCCACTAACTGACGAATCGCATCCCATTTATCGAGCGGCTTAAGATCAACGACAATAAATTCTTCAGCCAGAAACTCTACGAGGCGTTGCCGGTCACGATTGGCTTCCCCGGAACGTGCCAGTGCAGCCTTCGTGCAGAACGGACCAACGATTTCAGACAGGGTGACCCCAGCCAGAATAATCGCACTGACTGTCTGCTTAATCTCGTCGGGAATAAAAGTATCATTACTCAAAAGAATGATAAGACCAATCGCAATGCCTGACTGAGGATAGAGCGCAAATGACATATTCTGCCAGATGCGCTTCGAACACTTCCCAAGAATACCGCCCAGGCCAGCTCCGACACTCTTACCCAGCACACGGGCACCGACATAAACCATAGCCATTCCCCCTACCGCTAACATGGCATCCAGATGGAGCGATACACCGGCCAAAGTAAAGAAACACACATAGAGAATCGGCTCCAGCGGAACCAGCGTGGTCAGTTGCCGCTCAGCAACTTCGGAACTGTTGCCCAGATAAACGCCGAAGAAAAGGTTTACCAGCAACGGACTGAGATGTAGATAGGCTGCCAGGCCATCCAGCAGAACGATAGCCAACAGAATAGTCGTAAAGTCATGAAACTTAGGACGACTTACCAATTCCTTGCAGATCCATCCGGCTCCGAGCCCCAGCGAAATTGCTCCCAAAAGGTGATACCCTGAAAGAATCAGGGCGTCATCAATTTTTCCAACGGTTTCTCCGCTTTCGAAATACGCCGCCACAAAAGTGCGCACCATTACAAACAACAGGATGCAGAGAATGTTATTCAGTGCTACGGCTGAAATCAACGTTTTCACAAACGGCCCTTTGGCCCGCGCTTCGCGAATCAACGCAATAGAAGTCGCAGGCGCAGTCGAAGCTGATATCGCTCCCAGCAGACCGACTGTCGGCCAATCCATGCCAAACAGCTTGGCTGCAACAACGACCGTGACCACAGAAAATCCGACCTCACACAGTGAAATAGAAATAATACGGCGCAGCGAGTTATGGATACGGCGATACGATAAATGTCCACCGATACTTACCGCCACCAGACTCATGGCAAAGGTGGAAAGCGGTTGCAGATCATGCAGTTGTTCATGCGTACCAATCAGCCCCAGACAGGCTGGTCCGACCAATACACCGCCAAGAATATTACCGGTGACATGCGGAAGCTTTAGAAGCTTTGCGGCCCAACCGCCGGCAAACCCCGCCAAAATCAAAATTCCGACCACTAGAAAGGGGCTGAGCTGTCCTGTATGTAAAATTGAATCAATAATCTGTCTTAACGCATCCACAATTTCATCCATCTAGAAGGGTAATATCGCCTGCATAATTCGGTCGGATTTTGACAGAGACATCATTCAATGACAAGCAATCTGGATACAATCTAAGCAGATGTAAGTCTGCATAGGTATAATAGACTTAATCTCCGCCCCAAAAACCGTGCCTAACTCCGTCTTATTTTAACAAAATCGAGATTTTAATTTATGTATAATGTTTACATGCAATGTTTTATATAAATTTTATCTATAGATAAGCATCCATTTAACCAATAAAAACACAAGTTACACACCCATACCTATATTTACATAAGTCATTGGTATGCATATTGCTACAAAACTAACTACTACTAAGAGATGAGTTAATCAATCAACTAACAGGGACAAGAAATCACAATGAAGAAAATGATCAAAAGACTGGTTCTGGCTGCAGTGTTTTTTACGGGAGTGAGTGCTTATGCACTACAGGTTGGACTTCCTATCGAACGTCTGGCGCTTCCGGAATTCGAAGGTGAACATCTGGTCTGCGTATGGGACGAAGCCGCACAGGATTGGCACACCGCGTTTGTTACCTATAATCATAACGGTTCTCTCGACTTCCAGGTTCCGGAATTTGGGAAATGGTACTGGGTGGGCATTTGGAATGAAACCACCGGCGAATATGCATTCGGGAAATGGATCGGACATTTCCCCGCTTCCTAAACCAAATTCTAAAATGAAAAAGCTCCGAGTGCGGAGATTTTTCATTTATCCGAAACGCTTCTTTACATGACCTATCATCATTCGGTCAGTAAGAGTGGAGGGAACAAAGCGTGCTATCCAGTCACCAAGATAAGCCGGGATCGTCACTTTATAACGAATCTTTGGATGGGGCGATTCCAACGCATGCAGAATCTTTTTAGCTACAGCTTCAGGGGGTAGACGAAATCGATCTTCGGACATACCGCCGTTGCGACGTTTTTTAAAATAACGTTTGTAGGATTCGCCAAACTTAGAAGAGCTGGTATCCAAAAGCTCTTCCCCCTGCCCGGCACAATTGGCTGAAAACTTGGTACTGATCGGACCCGGCTCTACCAGAGAAACCGCAATGGAATCGGGATAAAGTTCCACGCGCTGCGCATCGCTGACCGCTTCCAATGCAAACTTGGAGGCAGAATAGATTCCCATAAATGGAAGTGAAAGCCTCCCTACCACCGAACTGATATTTACAATGCGTCCATAGCCCTGCTCCCGGAACACCGGAATCAGCTTATTGGTTAACTCTTGAAGTCCAAAAAGATTCACTTCAAACTGTTGCCGCATCGCATCTCGCGACAAATCCTGAATAGCTCCCGGCATACCGAAACCGGCATTATTCACCACCGCGCCGAGCTTTCCTTCATTTTTCACCAAGATCCATCCAACAGCAGCTGCAATAGATTCGCTCGAAGTTACATCCAGCTTAACCGCATCAAACCCCGACTGACGCAAGGCATCCAAATCATCGGCCTTACGTGCTGTTGGAAAAACCTTCCACCCGTTCGAACGCAGAAGTTCCGCTGTCGACAGCCCAATGCCAGATGAGCATCCGGTTATTAATACGGATTTATCTTCGATGCGTAGAGTTTTCATTCATACAGTTCCGAGAGCTTGTGAAAGGTGTAGCCCTGGTTTTGGAGAGTTTCGTAACTATCACGGATGGCAGCGGCGGTTTCTTTACTCCAGATATGGCCGATCACAATGACATAGCCATGATCCTTTGCATGAGCAACGGCACTGCTCCACATGCGACGGACATACTCGCGATCATGTTGGATATCGAGAAAGACATGGCGTTCCTCCAAATGCATATGCTCCCGCTTTGCTACATTGGAAACCTGTGAGTTATAGGCTGTTTTACTGTCGAGGTAGAACAGGTCATTGGCTTTGCAATAGCGCAGAACCTCACTCATCAACTCCGGATTCTCCGTCACGCGCGATCCCATGTGGTTATTGATCCCGACTGCTCCGGAAACTGACCGGAGATTAGAATCAAGGATTCCAGCAACCTCAGGTGCTTTGGTTTGGTTATAGATTGCACCGATTCCCGGATTCTTTTGCTTGTTATAGGCCTCCATCGGCTGATGCAGAATAACTTCCTTCAGAGGGTCACGGATAATCGCCTCGCAAATCTCTCCGGTTTGCTTTTGATGCGGAAGTACCGCAATCGTCATCGCAACCGGAATATCCAGAAACTGTTTAGTTTCATAAAAGACCAGACCGGCATCATCAATCACAAGAAAGATCTGTTTTTCCCGTTGATTTACATCTGCACCTGCACCACTACAGAGCAATAGTCCAAAAAAAAGGATGAGCTTTAACATACGCATTATCTTATCCATTCAGGTTAAGTCGATAATCCTGCCCGCCGCCAAACTCCATAATGCGCTGAACATGCTTGCCGAGAATATCGGCCTCAAGATTAACCTTCGTCCCAACGACAAATTCAGACATATCGGTTTCCTGAAGCGTGTGCGGAATAATATGAACAATAAAACCGTTGTCCGTCAGCTCGGCTACTGTGAGAGAAATTCCGTCAATAGAGATAGAGCCTTTGTAAACCATCAGCATAAGCATATCGCGCGAGCATTCAATCGTGAATTTTTTATCGCGCCCGACTTCCTCAACTTTGGCGACCGTTCCAGTGTTGTCAACATGACCGGTAACAATATGTCCACCCAGTGTATCTCCAAGAGCCAATGCCTGTTCCAGGTTCACGACATCACCCGGCGTCTTTTCCCCAAGGTTGGTTTTATCAAAGGTTTCACCAAGCACATCAAACATCAGTTTATTACCATCCATATCCGCTACGGTCAGACAGGTTCCGTTGACGGCAATACTGTCCCCCAAATTTACCGGACGGTCAAAGGGACGATTCGGAACCATGGTAATACGCCCCGCTGTGCCTTCCATTTTTATATCAACAATATTTCCTAAACGCTGAACAATCCCTGTAAACATATCTACTTCTCCGATTTAGCTTTGATCAAAATATCCTGTCCCAGCAGCTCCACTGACGTGAACATAAGATTTTCCACATCAGCAATAAAACCACCGGTTTTCCAAAAATTGGGCAGTCCATCTGCTCCCATCAACTTCGGGGCAATAAAGAATGCAAATTCATCAACCAAGCCGGCATCAACCAAGCCGGCAGCAAGTTTCCCTCCACCTTCACATAAAACATGCATGATTCCATGTTCTTGAGCGAGATCTCTCAACATTGCTTCTAAGTTTCCAGAGTACAGCAAAGTACGCGACGAAGCATCGTCTGTCAGCACTTTTGAATCGGCAGGAATATTTTCCCCAACAATCACCCGCCATGGTTTCCGATCTCCATCAGGCCGAGGCAACAACGAAGGATTATCTGCTCTGATGGTTCCGGCCCCGACCATGATAGCATCTGCCTGACGGCGCATCTCCTGTACCCGCTCACGCGCCTCAGTTCCGGTTATCCACTTGGAATCCCCTTGGCTATCCGCAATCTTTCCATCAAGCGTTGAGGCTAGTTTTAGAGTAATGTACGGCATTCCGGTGGTAATAAACTTTTCAAACGGAGCGATCAGTTTGCGCCCCTGGTCCTCGCATACTCCCGTAACCACCTCAACACCGGCCTCTTCGAGAATTTTTAATCCGTGTCC
Organism: Pontiella sp.; assembly: GCA_036526075.1. Lineage (GTDB taxonomy): Bacteria > Verrucomicrobiota > Kiritimatiellia > Kiritimatiellales > Pontiellaceae > Pontiella. The sequence goes on from DATCZD010000163.1 coordinate 6,808, forward strand.
GGAATGCTTGGGATTTAAATCGACTGTCGAAATAACCACACGACCAATTCCCTTTTCCAGAATCAGATCCGTGCAGGGCGGAGTTTTTCCATGCGTTGAACAGGGTTCCAACGTGACATACAGCGTAGCATTTTTCAGATTGGCGGCAATCGGTGGGAGCTTATTCAGACAATCCCTCTCGGCATGATCTTCTCCAGCCCTACAATGCCATCCTTCAGCAATGATGTGATCTTCCAGAACCAAAACAGCCCCGACCGGAGGATTAGGCCGAGTCATTCCTTCTCCCAGCCTCGCCAGCTTTATCGCCCGTTGCATATATTTTTCGTCTGAAGTCATATTTTCACCACGAAGATATAAAGAGCACGAAGCTCTGAAAACCAATCACTTTATTTGATAATTACCGAATATTCTTCGTACGTTCTCATCGTCTAGTTATCTTAACTCCGTATCGTCGAAAAGGGCCGAAATAAATTCTTCAGGATTAAACGGGACAAGATCGTCTGCACTCTCTCCGAGCCCGGCAAAGAGAATCGGAACATTGAGTTCTGAGCGCACTGAAAACAGGAAGCCCGCCTTGGAAGACCCATCAAGTTTGGTCACCACAATGCCGGACAGCGGAACCACTTTATTGAACTGTTTCGCTTGAATGATGGCATTCTGCCCTAACGATGCATCAAGCACCATCCATACATCATGCGGAGCACCGTCCACCCGCTTATTCATCGAGCGGCACATTTTGGGCAATTCATCCATTAGCGGCACTTTGGTATGCATGCGCCCGGCGGTATCTACCAGCACTACATCACAGTTTTTTTCTACGGCAGACTCAACAGCATTAAAAGCCACGCCGGCAGCATCGTGCCCCATTTCACCGCCGATAAAATCACATCCGATCTTTTCACTCCATAACTTCAGTTGTGATGAGCCGGCAGCGCGAAATGTATCGGAACCGCAAAGCATAGGCTTTAATCCATGCGACTGCGCCAACTTGGCCAGTTTGGCCGCCGTCGTAGTTTTTCCGGAACCATTCACGCCCAGCAACATCAGAACATAAGGTTTATTATGCTCCACCGGCCATTCAAAGGCCCGAGCCTCTCCGAGCTCTTTCGCAAGCAGATCATGTAGCAGTTCTTTACGAGAAACCCGGCGGGAAGCCGACTCAAGCTCATCCACAATTTCCATAGCAAGACGAACCGGAACATCTGAGCGGAGAAGTATTTCCTCCAGCTCTTCAACATCTAAATCATCAAGAGCAGATGGCGCGAAAGCATTTTTAATAATGTTTCGTGTTTTGGTCAGCGCACCGAACCAACCCGCCATTATTTATTTCCCCACTGCTTAATCGTCGTGCGAGCCGGACGATCAATGTCCTGGCGGATACGATCCAGTACGCCATTTACAAAACGACCAGATTGGAAGCTACTGAAATCTTTGGCAAAGTGTACCGCCTCGTTAATAGACACGACCGGAGGAACATCTTCGCGGTATAACATTTCAAAAAGAGCCACACGCATAACGGTACGATCCACCGCTCCCATGCGATCGGAGTTCCAACGCTTGGCATATTCTGAAAGGCGGTTATCCAGCTCTTCTTTGTGCTGAACGACACCTTTAATAATTTCTTCAGCGTAGTTTTTTTCTTTCTCTTTAGGGCTTTTTTCTTCCCAAAAATCCTTCAGCGCAATATCGATCGGTTCGGGATTAAAATCGAGCTGAAATAAAAACTGCATAATCCACTCGCGGGTTTCCCGACGACCGCTAACTTTCTTTCTCTGCATAAAATTATCCAATCTTCCTATAGATAAAGGCGGTTTCAATGGCAGCTTCGGCAGCATACCATCCGCGCGTATTTTCGCCGCCGAGACAGCGGGCCTCCGCTTGTGGCCAACTACGAACTCCGACAATCTCATT
>DATCZD010000164.1:0-4715 GCA_036526075.1 Pontiella sp.
ATTGCAGGCTTAAAACCTCGGTTCCAGCTTCTGGACAGAGAAGCATCACCTTCCCCGGCCGTGGAGTTCAAGAGCAGCCCCCCTCCATACCTCCGCTCCAAAATACGAATCAGGCGACGTGGATTCTGCTGATCATCTTCGGTCAATGTGGCATAAAGGACAGCGGCCTCTTCTTTTGCACGTTTTTTCAACGTTTCAAAATCGAGCGCCTCTAGCTCGGCACGCAATGTCCCATCTTCAGGAGAAACTTCATCAAATCCTTCTGTCAGGCACTTAATGTAGAGCCCCGTGCCTCCAGCCACAATCACGTCTCGTTCCGACTCAAAAGCCGGTCGCACTGCCTTTATGTAGGATGCTACACTAAATTTTTCAGTAGGATCGGCAAGGTCAACCCCGGAATAGTCCACTTTTTCACGCTCTTGCGGAGTCGGCTTGGCCGTTCCAATATCCATACCGCGATACAGGTTCATCGAGTCCGCCGAAACAATCAGTTGTCCACTGCGCTCCGCAATGTACTGCGCAACCGAACTTTTTCCGGAAGCCGTTGTTCCGACCAGAAAATATGCACTAGCCATTCTCCGATCCCTCAAAATCAGTTTTCCGCTTTTTTTCCTGAACAAGGTTCGAAATAACATAGAGCACGACTGCAATACAGATAGCAGAATCGGCAATATTGAAAGACGGGTAATGATAAGAACCGAATTCAAAATCAAGAAAATCTGTCACCCATCCAAACCGAATGCGATCGATCAAGTTCCCAGCAATGCCACCTATCATTAAGCCCAACAGGACCCTATGAAAAAAGCTGTCTCCTAAGAAGGAGCGACGATAAACAATAAGCAGAATGAGAACCGAAAGAGAAATAAGAATCAGCACAAGCCCATGTCCGCTTAAAATATTCCAGGCGGCGCCGTCATTGCGGACATAAACTAGGTTAAAGAATCCATCGATAATCGGACGGGATTCACCATAAACAAAGTTCGACCGAACAGCCTGCTTGGTCAGCTGATCCAGAAAAAGAACGGCTAAACCAATCAGAATAAAAAGCATGTGGGCCCTCCCCGGGCAGATTACATGCCGCGCATAGAGGCGCCAAACGGACGATAAGTCGCATGCCCCTTTTCAAGTTCCGACTGAGCCTTGATAGAATAGCGCACATACGGGAGTGCTTCCAAACGCTCAATATTGATCGGCTCATTGGTCATTTCACAGATCCCGTAGGATCCGTTCTCAACACGGCGAATAGCTTCATCAATTTCGAAAAGAACATCCTGCTCATTACTGAGCTGATTCAAGGCAAACTCGCGATCAAATGTATCAGTTCCCTGATCGGAGAGAGAAGGATCTCGATCCGTCTGGCTAAGAGAGTCTCGATTAATGGAAATGATTTCACCAGTTACGCGCTCTCTCAGCTCCAAAAGGCGATAAAGTTGTTCCTTCAGCTGTTTCGCGGAAAAGTACTTGTTTTTACCCACTTTACCAGAAAGCGGTCCGCCCATAGTCATTGCCACTGGAGCTACTGAACCACTAGCCGCTTTCTTTTTAGCGGCTTTCTTGGCTGGAGCCTTCTTCGCCGTCGTTTTCGCTACAGCCTTTTTCTTGGCTGGAGCCTTTTTCGCGGCCTTCTTGGCCGGAGCTTTCTTAGCGGTCTTCTTGGTAGCCATTTAAACTATTCTCCGATAAAAAATCTGTTAAAAATCCGAATAAAGGGTTGCGTATTTATCATCTCGCATCACGGGTGTCAACCCACATATACACCTATTAAAAAGCATTGGTAATAGACACTTGGGAGGCATGTCCGTTCAAATCCAGCTCGATACTTTCAGCCAGTTTTTCCGATGAAAAATCACACCCGACCGCCAACGTTTCATTTGCAATATATTCTTTATGAGCGGAGATGGCCTGTTGCACTGCTTCTCCAGCATTAAATGTAATGTTAATACGCTGCGTGATCTCTAAATCCATTTCCTTACGGATATTCTGAACCTTGTTCACAAACTCGCGAGCAAGACCTTCCGCAATCAGATCATCATTAAGCTCGGTATTAATTGCTACAACCACCCCGGCATTTTCACTAACAGCCATTCCCTCCTTAGGAGTACGAACCACCTGAATGTGATCTGCCCAAATCACATGCTTTTCACCGTCTACAACTATTTCCAGTTGGCCATCGATGCACTGCGCAATTTCTTCTGCAGAAAGCTGCGTGATAACCGCACTTGCTTGCTTCATTTTCGGTCCAAAAACTGGTCCAAGCTTTTTGAAATTAGGTTTTGCAGAAGTAACGGCTAAATGGTCTGAATTACTAGAAAACCATACCTCACGAACATTCAGTTCTTCTTTGATGACATCTTTTAGCTCGCTGAGATTTGCATGCCATGCTGATGGCCAAACAACATCCATACCCTCAAGCGGTTGGCGAACTTTCAACTTATGCTCAACACGTAAAGATCGTCCTTGCTCAACAGCATTCATAATACGATCCATCTGACCTTCCAGAACTTCATCCCGTTTAGCATCAGCCGCAGTCGGAAAATCACACAGATGCACAGATTCCGGCATCTCATCCGTTTTCAGGTTCTGATAAATCGTTTCTGAAATAAAGGGTGTGAAAGGTGCCGCAATCTTGCAGAGCCCGAGTAACACATCGTAGAGTGTGGAATAGGCCTGCACTTTGTCGTTATCATCCTCCGTCTTCCAGAAACGGCGACGCGAACGACGGATATACCAGTTGGTAAGGTCTTCAATGAACGCCACAAACGGGCGAACAGATGCCTGCAGATCATAACGGTCCATTGCCCCGCTCACCTGCTGTTCCAGACGGGCGAGCGAACTCTGAATCCAGCGATCCATCAGGTTATCCCGTTCTGAAACCGACTGATCCGGTGTCCATCCATCAATATTAGCGTAGGTCACAAAAAAGCTGTAGGCATTCCACCATGGCAAAAGCAGATGACGAAGCGAATGCTTCACACCCTCTTCCGAAAAGCGCAGACTTTCCGCTCGCACCACTGGGGAATAAATCATGTAGAGACGAAGCGCATCGGCGCCATACTCATTGATAACGTGCATCGGATCGGGATAGTTTTTAAGCCGCTTGGACATTTTCAACCCGTCTTCCGCCAGAACCAGACCATTCACAACAACATTTTTAAAAGCTGGCTTATCAAACAGTGCCGTGGACAGTACCATCAACGTGTAGAACCAGCCACGGGTCTGATCAAGTCCCTCTGCAATAAAGTCTGCCGGAAAATTGGCTTCAAAGTGCCCCTTGTTTTCAAAAGGATAATGATTCTGCGCATACGGCATGGAACCCGACTCAAACCAACAGTCCAGAACCTCCGGAGTCCGCCTATAGGTTTTTCCATCCTTTTCGATAACAATCTCATCCACATAGTGCTTGTGCAGATCATCGACCTTTTGACCGGACAACGCTTCCAGTTGCTCAACAGAAGAAATACAGATCATATCAGATTTGTCGTCTACGTTCACCCAGACCGGAATGCACGAACCCCAGAAACGGTTACGACTGATATTCCAATCCTTGGCATCGGCCAGCCAGTTGGCAAAACGCTTTTCACCGACATAATCCGGCATCCAATGAACATCTTCATTGTTCTTCAGCATTTTTTCCCGGAGGTCCTCTACCTTCACATACCAGGCATCAATCGCACGGTAAATCAACGGGGTATCCGTACGTTCGCAGAAAGGATAACTGTGCTGAATTGTGCTCTGGTGGATAAGTTTTCCGCCATGTTTCAGAGCCTTGATAATTGCCTTATCGGCATCCTTACAGAACTGACCCTCATAATCGGGAACTTTGGCGGTAAATATGCAGTCTTCATCCAGAGGATCAACCAATGGAATGTCGACCTCCCGACAAATCCGATAGTCATCCTCTCCATACGCAGGGGCCATATGGACAATGCCGGTACCATCTTCGGTCGAAACAAACTCGTCGTTCAGAATCTGGAAGGAATTCGGATTATCTGCAAAAAAATCGAAAATCGGCTCGTATTTCAGCCCCTTCAACTCGGACCCCTTATAGGTTTTAAGGAGTTCATACTCCTCTTCCTCCTTGTAGTACGCCGAAAGTCGAGCTTGTGCTAATACAAAGATCTCGTGAGTCTCTTTATCCTTAATAGCGACATAATCAATGTCCGGACCGGCACAGATCGCAAGGTTTGAAGGCAATGTCCACGGCGTCGTCGTCCAGATCAGCGCGGAGGCCTGTTCGAACTCAAAGTTCAGCAGATGGACGCGCACCGTAATGGCTGGATCCTGCACATCCTGATAGTTGCGCCCCGCCTCAAAATTAGAAAGCGGCGTATTGAGCTTCCAGCTATACGGCATAATGCGGTGTGCTTTATAGATGCGCCCCTGCTCCCATAATTGAGAAAAAACCCACCAGATCGTCTCCATGAACGGCGTATCCATGGTTTTATAATCATTTTCAAAGTCAACCCAGCGCCCCATACGGGTAACAGTTTTCTCCCATTCTTCCACATATTTGGTGACCATTGAGCGACACTGTTCATTAAAAACATCTACTCCGGCCTCTTTAATTGCAGGAGCCCCTGCCAGACCGAGAGACTCTTGCGCCAACGCCTCAATCGGCAGGCCATGGCAATCCCATCCAAAGCGGCGTGAAACATAATATCCCCTCATAGCCTGATACCGCGGAATAATATCCTTAAGAGTACCAGCGAGCAGAT
>DATCZD010000165.1:0-2207 GCA_036526075.1 Pontiella sp.
CGTTCAGTAATGTCGAGCAGTGTGCCGATCATTCGAAGGGGGGATTGAGAGGCATTGCGCTCAACCACCCGTCCGTGGTCTAATACCCAGATCCATTGTTCAAGCCCTTTGGTTAATCTGTACTCGCAACTATAGTCATCATTCTTCCCTTCCAGATGACAGAGCAGGGCGTGGATGACGCGATCCTTGTCATCGGGATGAATGTACGCATCCCGCCAGTCGAGGTCTTCTGTAAGGTCGCTGATGCTAAGTCCCAATAATTGGGCAAAGCGTTTATTGAAGGTGTGAGTGTTGGTCGAAATATCCCAGTTCCAGTAACCAAGGTTTCCGCCGATAAGAGCCAGCTCCATATTATCACGAGCTTGGGCTGCCTGATTTTCTGCCTGTTGACGGGTATAAATCTCTTTTTGAAGTTCTTTGTTAGAACGATCGGCATCCTCCATCAGTTTGAGCAGGAATTCGCGGTGTTGTTTGAGATCGAATGTTTCGCTTTTCAGAAACTCTTTATCTTTGATTAACTGCTGAACCGTCTTGTGGCTCTCATTGATTCGGAGAATATGCTCAAGTTCCCGCTGTTCCAATTTTAGACCGATCTGGCGTCCGAATATGTAGCCGAGTGCAGCGGTGCAGGCCAGTGCCGTCCCTCCTAAAAACAGAAAATAGTCAGGATTGGCGGTAATGGTCAGATAAGTCAGCCCAGCCAGTAGTATGGCCGATCCGGTAGTGGCAATGGCAAAGCGCCGGCCAAGGCGAGCGGTAGTTTTAACGGGACCATTATTGGATTTTAATTCTTTCATTGACGATTATTCACTGGTGGTTTGGTATTTTTTCGGCTTCCCCAGTAACTCAAGTATTTCGTTGACCTCTTTTTTAAGTTCAAGAGTTCGCTTTTCTCGACCACGCATCAGTTGGTTAAAGCGCTCCAGATCGTCCATGGTTCCCCTGAGTTTTTCTTCTGACTTTTGGCGTTCGGTCACATCCTGCCAGACCCCCAGAATCCCGATTACTTCTTCGGCGTCATTATGAATAGGCACTTTAGTGACCTCCCGCCAGCCTTGGGTTCCGTCATTGCGCCGGTAGGTAGTCATAAAGTTAAGGAGCGGCTGATCGTTGAGTATAATCTGGTGATCCTGTTGTACAACTTGTTCAGCAAACTCTAATTCAAAAAGATCGTAGCTTGTTTTTCCAACAATGTCGTTCAGATGTTCTCTGCCGCATTCTTTAATGAAGACTTTATTCGCTCCCTGGAAGACGGAATCCCGATTCTTCCAGAAGATAGAGAGGGGGATGGTATCCATGATGAGTTGAGTGCGTTCTTGAGCAGCCTTCAGGGCATTTTCTGTTCTTAGCCTTCGGGTAATGTCATGAGCCACACAGAAAATAGCCTGACGATCCTTCCATAATCCCTTGAATAGGCGTACCTCTACCGGGATGGTTATTCCTTCTGCACCCTGCATGGAGAGGGTGTTGACAGACTTTTGGTCCTTATTAATCTGGGATAAAATCTGCTCCAGTTTAGTCCGATCCTCCATTATGTAGAGTTCTGGGAGGGGCATATTCAGCACCTGGTCCGAGGATAGCCCGAGGAGGTTTTCGACACTTTTATTGGTGTAAATCACATTCTTTTCCGAATCGCAGACGACAAGAAAGTCATCTACGGTTTCAAATAGATTCTGGAAGTTTCGATTTTCTTCTTTTAGGTGATTTTCGACCTGTTTTTGGGGTGAGATGTCCTGCAAAAAACCATCCCAAACTACACCCTCTTCGTGATTATAGTGAGTAGCGGAATTGACGTGTAGCCACCTGAAGTGACCGGATGCATCTCGATAGCGAATTTCAATATCGACGGCCTCCAGCGTCTGCAAGCCTTGCTCAAAAGCTTTCTGCAAAATCGGGCGGTCATCCGGGTGTACGTGTTTAAACGCTACGCCGGCATCTTCGAGTATATGCTTGCGGTCGTGATCAAACAGGCGGTTATAGTTTTCGGAAAGAATTTTAAAGCGAAAGGTTTTTTTCTCGGTGTATTGCAGCTTGAAAAGAACTGTGTTCGGCAGGTTTTCCCCGAGAAGGCTAAGATTATACTCGCACTTGTTGAGGGCGATGTTTTTATGCAGTACCTCTTCTCGTAATTGCTGAAGCCGTAGCAGAATGCCGAATAGCAGGAGGATGATAGACGCCAGCATAAAAATAATGGAGCCGGAGGGGGC
>DATCZD010000166.1:0-22369 GCA_036526075.1 Pontiella sp.
ACACACTGAACCCAGCAAACCGTTCAGGAGGTATATATGAAAAAAATATTGATAGTATTATCCGTAGTCGCATTTACATTTCCTGTTTTAGCTCAGGAAACCAATATCAGTAGAGTAGCGAAAGAGGCCTGCCCTGAATTCCGTAAAAAGGGCCGGTCTGAAGGTAAACAGGTTGAATTTGAGGAACGCCGTCTTAAGATGATGGAGACTACACTGCGCGAGATTGGTGTTTCCGAAGAGGAAAAAGTACAGATTTTGGCTCTACAGCAACAGCAGCGGGATGCCATGAAGGCAAATAGTAAAAGAGTACATGAAGCTCATAGGAAACTTTCTGAGCTTCAGAATTCCGGAGCTTCCGAAGTTGAGGTGGATGCCGCAATTGATGCGGTGACCTCTGCTCAAGCTGAACAGCTGAAAATTCTAGCCCGGAATCGTCGTAAAATGGAAGAAATTCTCGGCAAGGAAAAGAGTGACTTGCTGATGGAAAAAGCCCGCAAACAATATCGCAAGCACGGCCGCCGTGGTGGAGAAGGTATACCGCGCCGTCCAGAAGGTCCGGAAGGAACAGGCGGTCCGGTTGAATAGGAATTTATGAAACAGAGCCCAAGCCCATTACAGGCCTGCTTTCTACTGACTGAACAGGAAAAGCGCTACATCCTCGTGGTGTGTGCGCTTTTTCTATTGGGGCTGGCTGTACGCTATTTTTACTTGAAAAATGAAACTCTCAAGGTATACACACCCGCCGAAGTTGAGCAGAGGGATCAAGGTTATGAGTGATTGTATTTTTTGTAAAATCATAGCGAAGGAAGTTCCCGCAGCTGTTCTTTATGAGGATGATGATGTATTAGTTTTTATGGATATTGGCCCAATTGTTAAAGGGCACGCATTGGTGATATCCAAAAATCACTGTGACTTGGTAATGGAAACACCGGATGAACTTCTGGCCAAGCTACATATTACCGCAAAACGGGTTGCTCAGGCGCAAATGAATTCTTTGAGAGCCGATGGGATTAATATTATGCAGAATAATGGGGCTGCTGCCGGACAGGAAGTATCTCATATCCATATACATGTAATTCCTCGTTTTAATAATGACGGCCATCAGTGGAATTGGAATGCAAAAAAATATAATGATTTTGATGAAATGAATGAGTTGGCCGAAAAACTGCGTCAACAGCTTTAGGGAAAATGAGCGATATATACGAAATAATGAATCCGATCCTTAAGAAGGATCCCCGATATACACTACAAGCGTATATGTTTGTCAGGGAAGGGTTGGATTATACTGTCCATAAGTTGGAAAAACCACGCCATGTAAATGGTCAGGAGCTATTGGAGGGTATGCGTGAATTTGCGTTGAAACAGTTCGGCCCGATCGCGAAGCGAGTGCTTTCCGAATGGGGGATTAATGAATGTATCGACTTTGGAAATATAGTTTTTAATCTGGTGAATGAAGGACTTCTTGGAAAAACCGAGGATGACACCATCGAAGATTTTATGGGCGGCTATGATTTTTCCGAAGCCTTTATTCAGCCCTTCAGGCCAAGCAGCCCAATCCTTAAAACGACGCACCAGACGGTTAAATTTAAAAAAGCTCCCTAAAGAGGGAGCTTTTTTAGGTTTAAAACGTGGACAATGCTTATAAACAAGAACTTGTGCTGAGCGATAATGCATAATGGATTCGGTTTTGTTAGCCAGTGGACTCAATGAATCTGCATTATTACCATTAGCTACAAGCTATTTTTAAGGGTTGTTTGATTGGATCTAGGTAAAGCAAATTTTACAAGGATTGGGGATGGAAAAGCTTAGTCCAATCTCTATTATTCCCGTCCTTAACATACTGCGTGTCTCAGCACGCGATAAATCGTAACGGTGAGTAATATGAACGAAAACTACCCCTTTAACGAAATTGAAAATAAATGGCAGAATTTCTGGGACGGAAACGGTGATTTTCAGACTGATCTGGCGACAGCAGAAAACCCGTATTACTGTTTAATGATGTTCCCGTATCCTTCGGGAAAACTGCATGTGGGTCACGGTCGCAACTACATTATCGGCGATGCGGTGGCACGGTATAAGAAGATGCAGGGGTTTGATGTCCTGACGCCGATGGGTTGGGATGCCTTTGGTCTTCCGGCTGAAAATGCCGCGATTAAAACCGGAACCCCGCCAGCGGAATATACTGTGGCGAATATCGCAACAATGAAAGAACAGTTGCGTGCCTGGGGGTGTATGTATGATTGGGATAAGGAAGTTACCTCCTGCATGCCGGATTATTATAAATGGACGCAGTGGCTCTTTATTCAATTCTACAAGAAGGGTCTGGCATATAAGAAAAATTCCAATGTGAATTGGTGCCCGTCCTGTGCAACTGTTTTGGCCAATGAGCAGGTGGTGGATGGCGTTTGTGAACGCTGTGACTCCGAAGTCGATCAGAAGGCGATGGAGCAGTGGTTCTTTAAGATTACCGATTACGCGCAGCGTCTATTGGATGACCTTGAAAAACTCGACGGCTGGCCGGAGCGCGTAAAAACAATGCAGAAAAACTGGATCGGACGCTCAGAAGGTACGGAGGTTGATTTTAAAATTGTTCCTCGCGAAAATGGCGAAAAAGATCATATTGATCATGTCACTTGCTACACCACCCGCGTAGATACCATTTACGGATGCACTTACATGGCGGTGGCCCCGGAGTATTCCGAGCTTAAAAACCTGATCAAGGGCCTTCCACAGGAACAGGAAGTGCTTGAGTTTATTAAAGAGAGCTCAAAGTTAACCAACCTGGACCGCGAAGCGGATGAGGTGGAAAAAGCAGGTAAGTTTACAGGGCGTTATCTGATAAATCCCTATAACGGCGAAAAGATCGAGCTGTGGGTTGGTAACTATGTGCTAATGTATGGAACCGGTGCCGTGATGGCTGTTCCGGCGCATGATACCCGCGACTTTTCTTTTGCAAAAAAGTACGACCTCCCGATAAAGCTTTCCATTCAGAATCAGGAAAGCTCGCTGGTGCTCGAAGAGATGGAAGATGCCTATACCGAAGATGGCATCTGTGTTGATTCCGCACAGTTTTCAGGAGTCGATAACCGCGAAGCCATTCAGCAGATGACAACGTATGCGGAGGAGCAGGGTTTTGGGCGTGGCACGGTTAATTTCCGTCTACGCGATTGGCTGATTTCCCGCCAGCGATATTGGGGCGCACCGATTCCGGTGGTGTACTGTGATGACTGCGGTGTGCTTCCGGTTCCTGAATCGGATTTACCGGTGCTGCTTCCGACGGACGTCGAGTTTAAGGCAGAAGGGGAGTCTCCGTTGAAGGGTTCGGACTCCTTCATGAATTGCACTTGCCCGCAGTGTGGAAAGGCGGCTACGCGTGAATCCGATACGATGGACACATTTGTAGATTCATCTTGGTATTTTCTACGCTACCTGAGTGCCTGTGATGATTTTCAGGCTGTAAATACGGCAATTGCAAATAAGTGGATGCCGGTCGATCAGTATATCGGAGGAATTGAGCATGCGATTCTGCATTTGCTGTATGCGCGCTTCTTCACAAAGGTAATTAAAGATCTCGGGCTGATTAATTTTGATGAGCCATTCGGACAACTCTTTACGCAGGGAATGATTTGTAAAAAGGGACCGGACGGAAACCTGTATAAAATGTCTAAGTCCAAAGGCAATGTTGTCAGCCCGGAAGAGTTGTTGCAGAAATACGGTGCGGATACGGTTCGTCTTTACACGCTCTTTATAGGTCCGCCGGAGAAAGAGGCCGAGTGGCAGGATACCGGTGTGGAAGGCGCGTATCGTTTCCTGAAGCGGATCTGGCGCCGGGTGGCACTGAATCATTCTATTCTTGAAGAGGTGAAGGAAAAAATGCCGGATCTGAGCAGTATGGCGGATGCGGAACGCGACCTTTATCGAAAAACCAATGAAACGATTCAGCAGATTACCCGTGGTCTGGATGGCGCATTTACCTTTAACACCGCGATTGCTGCGATCATGGAATTGATGAATGCAATTGATCAGCTCAAGATTGCTGAAGATTCTTCCGAGTCCGCCAAGATTGTTTTCCGCGATGCAATTGAAAGTGTGGTTCTACTGATCTCGCCATTTGCTCCGCATATTGCCGAAGAGCTGTGGGTCGAGTTGGGCCATGACGCCGGCATTATGAATGCCGACTGGCCGACGGTGAATGAAGAAGCGCTAAAGCGTGATGAGATTGAATTGGTGATTCAGGTCAACGGTAAGGTTCGGGATAAAATCAAAGTTTCGGCGGAGGCATCGAAAGAGGAGATCGAAGAAAAAGCCATGTCCGCGGAAAAAGCACAACAGTGGTTGGAGGGAAAAACTATCCGTAAGGTTATTGTTGTTCCCGGCCGCCTGGTCAATATTGCGGTTTCGTAGGAAATCAGGTTGTTATCTTAACCCTATAAAGATGAAAAAGCCCCGCATTGCGGGGCTTTTTTAGTAAAATAGGTCTAGGTTTTGCTTAGAAGGGGCGGCGACCTTTTCCGCCGGCACGCACGCGTTGCTGTTTGGGTTGCGGCGGGTTTTCAAGGTAGAGTCCGTACCACTCTTCTCCGAGGCCCTCATTGGAAAAACTTTTAGGCTTATCGTTGGATAGTCGCTCCCAGTTAAAGGTCAGAGTTTCATTGTGGGTTTTATCTTTTGCCTTCAGTAGCATCTGGCGGGCTTCTTCGACCCGGTCGGTTTTTACATAAACCCAGGACATCAGACCATAGAGTAGGGTGCCGCGTTCGCCGCGGAACCATTTAATATAGCGCTTAAAAGATTTTTCAACGCCAGCAATATCCTTGTTTTTATATTGTCGTGCCATTTTCATAGCCACGGCCATCGGTTCCATAAACATAGGACCTTTAAAGATTCCGCCGGAAGCTAACAGGGCGTCAACCTGATCAAATTCTTTCAGTTGATATAAAAACTGGAAGCGCATGGTATCAATCTGCCGACCCATAAGCGGGTTCCATTTTTTGAAAGGCTCAAATTTATCGGTGAGGTTTAATGCTTGCTTATAGATCGCCTTCTGGTCTGTCTCAACCTGACGCTGTAGAAGCTTAATATTTGCACCGGGCTTGGTCTGGGCCTGCTGGATTTTCCGGTGAATACGCTGCTGTCCTTCTTCCATAATGGCCTGAATTTCAGCTTGGACCGCTTTTATTTTTTTGCGGATCAATGCGCCAACCAGATAGTAGGAGGCGATGAAGGAGAGAATACCTATAAGGATCGTTCCAGACTTAATATCTGCGCTGATACAACCGCCGACAACCGCTGCAGTTATGATAATTGAGATTAAAATTGAGAGCATAATGTTACCTTTTCTTTAAATCAGAGTCCTGTTATGCAGAGATAAAATGCACGACTCAAACATAAAACAAAATTAGAAAAACATGGGCTTAACTAAAGTGGTAGTGTTTTCGGACGTCTGCGCTTATTTTCCAGACGCAGGATAAGCCGGCCGGGAAGGTGACAAGATCGCCCGCGCCAAAACGTACGGGCTCTCCGTTAGCAGGCGTTACAACTACTTCTCCTTCGAGCAGATAGCAGGTTTCCTCCGTATCATAATACCATGGGAACTCGGACGTCTCTTTTTCCCAAATTGGCCAGGTGAATGCTCCCATCTTATTTAACAGCTCTTCGGAGGGATTGCGTTTAATCGTGATTTCATTCATAGTGACTCCATTAACTAAGTTTAGATGTGAAATTAATAGTGGAAACCCTTTTATTCTAGCGAGTTTTGTGGTTTTGTCCACAGTCCGGCTACTGATGGGTTTGACCAATAGGTGAGAAGAAAAACATGGAATCTGATTTAAATAAAACAAACAGTGATGCTGAGCCGCAGGAGGTTACTCCGGAGCCAGCTCCCGCAGCGGAACCTGTACAGGAAACAAAGGAAGAACCGAAGCGTTCACTTTATGAGAAGGCAGAAGAGTTTGTGTCGAACCTTTCGACCAAAAACACCTTCTGGAATCGTCTTTGTTCGCTGATCTGGCTACCCTATGCCTACCACTCAGGGATTAAGATGGACGAGAGCGAGGGAAGCTCCCGAGCCATTCTTCCGTTCCGCCGTTTTAATAAGAACTGGTACAACGCAATGGCCGGTGCGGCGCTACTGGGAAATTCTGAAATTGCTGGCGGGAATTGGATTTTTAAATACTGCGGCGGAAAATATACCGTGGTTTGCAAGCATCTGGAATACCGCTTTCTGCGCCCATGCATTGGCCCGGCAGAGTATCAAATCACACCAATGGAAGATATCAATGAACTGATTGCCTCCGGCAAGGAGTTTAACCTAAAGGTGCGCATGGATATTGTCCAGATGCTCTCTCCGGTCATGAAAAAGAAGTTGGGAAGCAAGGGTCGTCCGAAACGCGTTGGCCGTTGCATTGCCACCTTTCACATGACACCGAAGGTTCATCATAAGGCCAAGAAACTGCGCGAGAAATTCGAAAAATAATGAGTAGTTCTTTCGGTCAGTCAAAGAACCCTGTTCTTTGGGGGGCATACCTCGCCTGCTCTTGGACGTGGTGTATCGGAATGTTCCTTCCATCATTGCTGATGCGCGATATGGGCTGGGCCGGGTTTCTGATTTTTGCGATTCCGAATGTGCTGGGTGCTGCCGCGATGGGGTGGACCATCAAAAGCCGTGCGGCATCTGTATCTTTTGTTGAAAGACACCCCGCTGCAGTATGGTGGTTCTCCGCAGTCACGCTGGCATTTCATACCTTCTGGATCAGTTGGTTTTCCAGTTTTGCCTTAGATGTTTTTTCTATGCCTCGGAATTATCTTTTTCCAGTGCTTGGTATAAGCCTTCTATTTCTGGCGGTCCTTATTCCTGTTATTCGGAAAAATCAGGCGCCGTTAGCCGCCTTTATTCTATTGGCCTTCAGTCTGGGCGTCCTGATGGCGACCTTCATTTTTCCGGAAAATGTGGAAGCCACCACAGAGTTAGTTCAAAGGGTTCCGATATCCAAGGCCTCGGTCTGGATGGTTCCGGTTATGGTTTTCGGGTTTCTGCTCTGCCCATATTTGGATGTAACCTTCCACCATGCCCGGCAGGAGCTCGACACCAAGGCCAACGGTCGAGCAGGTTTTACCATCGGCTTTGTCGGAATGTTTGTTTTCATGATAATTCTTACAACCCGGTATGCCGGCGTAATTATCGGTGTACTTGAGGGCCGGACCTTTACCTCTATAGCAGCTCCGTTGCTTTCAGCGGCCATGCTGCTTCACATCCTTTGCCAGTGGATCTTTACAGTCGGCGTACATCTGGACCGTATTCGCACGATAGGCGGGTCAGGAAAATGGAAACCTGCTCTGGTGGGGCTGGTTTTTGTTTCCTGGGGTACCGGACTGCTGGCCTCAAGGCTGCCGGAGTATGCTGGATTGACGGGTGGAGAAGTTGTTTACCGTATATTTATGAGTGCCTATGGTCTTCTGTTCCCAACCTATGTGCTTTATCGCGTCATATCGGCGTTTAAAGGAAAAAGTCCGGTAAGTCTAACAGTTATGTGGATTGCTGTTATTCTGGCGACACCGTTATTCTGGGTAGGGTTTATTGAACGACAGGCCTTTCTGTTGATTCCCGGTATGATGATCCTATTGCTTGGAGCGGTTAAGCCATGGAGATTTAAAAGCGCCTAGCCGATTGCTTATTCTGACTTTTCAACTGCACCGTCAGCAGCTTTCCATCCCGCAATTCCTTCTGGATATTCGCTCACATCAGTATATCCAAGCTCGACCAGTTTCTCGGCGAGAATCTTGCTGGCAGGGCATTTGGTATTGCTACAGTAGGTAATAATCGTTGCATTTTTATCCGGAACGGTTTGTTCGATGGTCTCTTTCTCCGAATCTGCGGCCAGATGGGTAGCTCCCGGAATCAGTTCCCCATCAAAATATTTACCGGTGCGCGCATCCAGAAGGATCGCTCCTTTGCTTTTTACAGCGACCTTCATCTCTTCGGTTGTCAGGTTTTCGGCGTGTACCGATTTGGATTCAGAACATGTCGAACACGCCGGCTGACCGGCCGTTATTGCGCAAGTGCTGTCTTTACAGGTTGGTGGCGCAGGTTTTTTTGGGGTTGGGGGTGTCGCACAGCCGCAGGTGCTGCAGGCTTCCGCGACCATAAGCCCCGCCATGGAGATAGCGGAAATATATATCCCCAATAAGATTTTTCTATTCATGGCAGCCTCCTATGAGTTTAGCCTTATTCGGTTTTCGACAGGGTACCGGAGATAGCGTTCATTGTGAGAGGTGACGAATATGGCCGGACACGAAAAAAGCCCCGGAATGCGGGGCTTTAAATAATAAGTTCGCTGGATAAACTGCCTTAGTTCTGCACCTTCAGCTTGTAGTAAACCTGTTGTTCGGCAGTGTGAACCGTATCGGTATAAGAGCCAGAGGTTAGTCCGCTGGCCAGAGCGTTAAACCCGTCGACAAGGTTCGTGGAAAAATCCAGCGTATAAGTGCGGCCGGGTTTTGCATCCCAATTCAGAACAAAGTAGCCGTTGCTGGAGGTCGAACCGTTTCCTATTTCAAAGACATCTCCGCTGTTAGTCGGGCTGGTTCCGGCCACTATTTCGGTGTAGTCACCCTGTCCATCCCAATCTGTATCGGCATTATCCCAGTCGGTCAACTCGTCTTCCGCGCGGTATTCACCGTCCGGCACCAGATCTTCCTGATAATCCGGAATGCCATCGCCATCGCGGTCTGATATCAGGGAGTGCAGCGAAAATGATTCATAGATATTGATATAATAGCCGTAATTGATGATTTCCGCATTGTTGGTGGAGTAGGTTTCTCTGAGGTATTCACCGGCATAGAGCGGGTGGTCGGCGAAAACAATCAGATCGGAGTGAGCCGGAACGGTAAAATCAAAGTTACCGACTTCATCGGTATAGCTGTAAACCACCTCTTCTCCGGAAATGGAATCGAGCATGGAGATGCGGCAGTTTTCAATACCGCCGCTGTCTTGCTGCTGAACATAACCATTAAAACGGAAGCCCTCTTCCAGGTCAAAGTAGAGGCCGGTAATCGCTTGACCGGCACTTACGGAAAAGGTTTGTGCATCTTCCGGGCGAAGAACACCGTTATAGAACTCTGAAACCCAATATTGACCCCATTGATCACTTCCGGCGTGAATGACATAGGAATTGCCGGCAGGTACTGCAAGGGAAAACATACCGGTACCGTTGTCCACATAGCGCGGCTCAACAGCCTGCTCCCAGAAAAGGCCATTGTTGGTGTAGGCGGTAACGTACATTTCGTTCCGGGGGAATCCATTGCCCATAATTGTGCCGGTAAATACAGCCCCCTGTTCCAGATCAAAGTTAATATTAGTCGCACCGGTTGCCAGAGAGGCCTGGATCTGTATGGCCTCTGAAAAAGAGGCGGCGTTACTGTAATACTGAGGCAGGTAGGTTTCTCCGTCGTATGGCCAGACCGCTACAACATAATTTGATCCCGGAGGAACGTAGATGGTATAGCTTCCGTCCATCATAACATCTGCTCCGGCAATATAGTTCCAGTTATTGCTGCCGGGATCTTCAAGCACCTGAATCCAGCACTCAGTATAGGCATTGGTGCCCTCTGTAGTAATCCACCCACTGATGATTGCAGCCGGGTCCAGATAAAAATCAATATTGGTAACGCTTCCGTTAAGGAGTACGAGATCTTGAATTGATTCATCAATAAAGCCGCTAAACCAACCGGCATTTAGGGAGTTGGTTCCTTCTGGCACCCGAAGTTCATATTGTCCGGAAAAGTTGACTTCCATTCCGGCCATCCAATCCCACCCGGCCGGAACATATACTTCACCCCCGAAAAGAGGATTAGAGAAATTATCATAAACCGTTCCGGTTATTAAGGCCCCGGAGTCAAGCATGCCGCTCTGTTCGAAAATAGACTGGTTGGTGATCTCAACCGAGAAAGAGGCCTCAACTAGATCATGCTGCAGAGAAGAATCTCCGCCGATGTAGGCAAACCAATTTGTTCCAGGCGTTACGCACACCTCATATTGACCGTTGCTGATGCAGGATCCGATTGATATCGCCCCTGTGTTATATTCTTCCAGTTCCACATCAATCCCCGGAATACCGTTGGAGAGAACTCCGGACACGATATACTCCGCTTCTGAGCAGAGAAAATTAAGAGTGACATCATTTGTGACGCCATTGACCTCTTTAAGCTGGCCGACAATTTCGCGAAGGTTCAGGCCGTATCCACTTACAATTATTTCCGTAAAGAGATCTGCCTCGGCGGGGATAACCAGAGAATAGCAGCCGTTGCTGTCTGTAATATCAAATCCAAAGACTCCGGCCTCATCCCCCTCTAACTGGAGCCAGGCCCCGGCCAGCTCATTGGTGTCACCGCCCTGTACAACTTCAACTTTTCCCGAGATTGTTACCAGGTTGATATCTTCGGCCGGCAGATAAACGGGGGAAAAAACCTTCAGCGAGTTGGCCAGGGTGTTGGTTCCGGATGAAAGAATGTTGGAAAAACTGTGGAAGGAATATTCCTCTGGGTCGCCCTCTTCGGAGTCCGCAGATAGGTAGCCCAGAGAGACTGCCCCGATACCCATAAGATTGGTTGGACTGATGGAGTCGGTCGGTAGGCAGATTGAAAATGTACCATCCGGCTTCACCCAGCAGGCCGGTCCGGGGCCATCAGAGGGCATGAAAGATTCCAGAAAAACAAACGTGGCACCTAGAGGAGCCGACCCGGTGACCATATCCTCTACTGAACCTTCAATCACAAATTCACTGCTGGGAGGAGTGACAGCAAACAAGGCCTGAGTGGTAAGCAGATCCTGTTGGGTAAGCTCCCAGATATAATCGCCGGAAACCTGAAGGTCGGGAAGGCTGAGGCCGTGATAGCTGACATTAATTTCCACAGTGCCGATAGCCGGATTACGATCCTTTAGGCTGAATACATCGAGTACGGAGTTCGTGTTGTTATCGGTCATGCGGTGTCGCCAAACCAGCGGATCTGACCCATCAATGATGCCGTTGGAATCAAGGTCTGCGTAGAGCGCAAACTGAATATTGGTATCGGTTAAAGCACTGGCGGTGAGTGTAATGAAGGTTTGTTCATTCCAGTCGATACTGCTTTGTGATAAGGCAAGGGTTGGGGCGGCGTTTGCTACAGAAAGCGTGGATATTGCGAAGATGAAAGTGCCAATCAGTTTTTTCATCGGGCGTCCTCCTTTTTTTGAATAGAGGAAGTAAAATTATCGCTTTTTAGGGATAAGGAAAGAAAATACTGTTTTGGTTATCGACCTGTCATTGAAGGCTTTAGAGGGATCTAATTTTATCCGCCAACACGGAGTCCGTGGCAAAGAGAATGCCGCGATGATTCATGAAAAGAGAGTCCGGTCGATTTAGATCCAGAGGCGCTCCATACATATCAGAAGCGATGGCTCCAGACTCATTATAAATGCAGGCCGTGGCTGCAAAATCCCAAAGGCACCCTCCGCCTTCGCCGGGCTTGGGAAATTTAAAGTAGCAGGCAGGGGGATGTTCCAGAGCCCAGATGGCATTCATCACCGCGCCGCCATGACCGGATACGTTCGCTTCGAGCACCTCATTCGCTTTTAAAAACCACGCCTTCTGCAGCACGCTGCGGTCGGTGAAAACCTGTAATGACGCCTCCTGCCTTCCGGCATTCGGCTTCCATGGAAGGTGGTTACGAAAAACGCCCTGCGCTCTTACGGCGTGATAGAGATTCTGTTCAACCGGATCAAAAACCACACCGATCTGCGGAACGCCTTTTCGAGAAACCAGCGCAATTGAAACCGCATAGCCGGGAACGCCCTCAATAAAGGGCAGCGTTCCATCAATTGGATCAATGCACCA
Organism: Pontiella sp.; assembly: GCA_036526075.1. Lineage (GTDB taxonomy): Bacteria > Verrucomicrobiota > Kiritimatiellia > Kiritimatiellales > Pontiellaceae > Pontiella. Next base: position 11,871 of record DATCZD010000166.1, read on the forward strand.
GAAATAATCTTTTTTCAGTCGACTGCCGTCATCCTCGTTTTCCTCCGTCAGCAGCGCCAGATCATATTCGGAAAAGGTAGGGTTGAGAATCTCAAGAATCAGTGATTGGCTTTGATGGTCCACCTCTGTCAGCACCTGTGCCGCCGGACAGTCGCCCCCCTCTTTATGCTGGATATCACAGGGCCGGGTTCGGGCAATGTATGCTCCGGCCTTCTGCGCCGCTGTAATAGCATACGACTCTAGTTGGCGTAGGTGGTCAGAATTTAGTTTCATAGCGTCCCCAGCACTTCGCGGGCAAGGCGCTCGCTGTAACGGTGGATTTTCCAGTGACCGGGGCTCCATCCCTGCAGAAACCGGAAGAAGTCAGTCCAGGCTACCGGATACAGAGCCCGCCAATCCGCTTCCAGCGCAGAAAAATCGATCGATTTGTTATAATGGATCAAGGCCTTCTTTAGCGTTTCAAAATAAAAGTCCAGCAGAGCCTCTTCCTGTCGCTCGCACTCATTTTCACTCAGACAGCTGGAGAGAAAATAGGCGATATCCTTCATCCCGCAGCCTCCGCCCACATATTGAAAATCTACAGCAGCAACGTTTCCATTAGTCGAAAAGCAGAAGTTCGCCAGCTTAGCATCACCATGCACCAGCGTTTGGAAGGGGCTGTCTTTCAGTTTCTGATCAATAGCTGGTGCGGCGTGTTTCAACTCGGAATCCCCCAGCTCAGCCAGCTCATCCGGCCGTGTTTCCAGATGCCAATAGGTCCCACTCGTCCAGAGCCCCTCTGGTGGCTCACCCATAAAAGCAGCATGAAAATAAGCCAGCCAGGAGAGACAGGCATCAATTTCAAGGCTGGAAATCGTGCTGCGCCTCCCTGAAAACCCGGATGCATCGAGATCCTCCAGCACCATGAACACCTCGTCACCATGGGTTTCCAGGGCAAAACAGGCCGGTACGCGGCAGTGTGAATCACACCGTTCTGCCCACGTGCCATACCAGGCGGTTTCTACCTGATACGATTTCACTTTCCGTTCATGAGACCGACCTGTATTCCAACCGCGTGGATGATGCCCGGCATCCGGCCAATGCACATGTTTAACGACGACGCTGTTTAGGTCAGACCCTTCGAGACCGCATCGGACAATTTTTCCATATCCGCTCCACAGGCTTTGAATCACTTCGGACTCCGTCAGCTCTGTAGCACCTGTGGCCTTAAGGGTAATCTGTTTAAAATGAGCATTCATAGCGCTAACCATTTCCTTGCCATGCGCAGCATGGATTCTTCATGAGTAACCTTATTCAGTTGAGCGATCTCCACCCACGCAAGATCATGCGATTCATCACTGACTACGTAGGCTTCGCTTCCGCTGGTTTGCAGCGCATAGCGCAAATCATAATGAAAATGGGCCGGCTCGGATTTGCGCTCCGGAATAAGGTGAATATCGATGTCAAAAATCTGCGGCATAATTGGTTTAAGATCCTGCAGCCCCGACTCTTCCCGGGCCTCCCGCATCGCAGCCTCCAACACATCCGGATTTCCATCAACATGCCCGCCCAGCTGTAGCCACATATTCAGCTTCCGGTGATGGGTCAGCAAAACGTGCGTTCCCGTACAGTTAACGAGCCAGCTCGAACCGGTTATGTGCCCCATGCTTAAACTGCGATCAAAGCAGTTGGCATGCGCCTCAACGAAATCGATCAGGCGATCGGTCATATCGACTTCATCGGGCCACTGATCCCGATAGGTCCGTAGCTGCTGTAGAATAGACGTGCGGTGCATGGGGTCAGTTGAATAGTGGATAGAGCGCATCATACTGCTCCATCAGGGCCTGCGGCATGACGCGTGTATCCGAAAGCACCGGCATAAAATTGGTATCTCCAACCCAGCGCGGAACAATGTGCTGATGAATATGATCCTTCAGTCCGGCTCCGGCGGCGCCGCCGAGATTATATCCCAGATTCAGTCCATCCGGCTTCAGCTCCGCTTTCAGTATTTCCACAGCCTCAATGGTAAGGTCGGTCATTTCCAGCCGTTCCTCCGGGGTCATGTCTTTGAGGTGTTCCAGATGGCGATAGGGCGTAACCATCAGATGTCCGCCGGTATAGGGATAGCGGTTCATAACAACAAAGCAGGTTGTTCCCCGCTTTAGCAGTAGATTATCTCGGTCGTGGTCTTCTTTCTGCATTTTGCACAGAAAGCAGCCATCCTCTTTATCGCTTAGAATGTATTCGATACGCCAGGGCGCCCAGATCGTCTTTTTCATGCTTCATCCCGTTTTCAGTTTTAAATGCCATAATTAAATCATATCTTCTTCGGATTGGAAGAGGAAGGTTTGCATGGCGGACAATGTATATTTTTACTGCGGTAACGATGAGTATCTGGTGGGGCTGAATGCTCGAAAGAAGGTGGATCAAATCTGCCCCGAAGCGGAGCAGACGCTTTCTCTGGAAATTATCGAAGGAGCTGTATCAAAAATTGACGATGCGGTAGCCGCGATCGACCAGTGCATTGCGGCCTTTCGTACCGTTGGCCTGTTCGGCGGAAAAAAGGTGGTCTGGTTTCGCGAAGCGGATTTTCTGAAAAATGCAGTGATCATGAAGAATGATCAGGTAAAACGTTTGCTTGGGGAGTTGGCCGGCGACCTTAAGGCGGGTCTGTCTGAAGATCAGTGTTTGATTATTTCCTCACAGGGCGCTGACAAGCGGTCTGCTTTCTATAAGGCCCTGAAAGAGGTCGCCGAGATTTCGGAATATGACATTCCCGAACGCGATTATGAGGCGCGGCCGGTGGCGCTGAAACGCGCGGTTTCGCTCTTCAAGCGCGAGGGGTATTCCATTGATTCCGCAGCCGCGGATGTATTCATCGATAGAACCGGATTTGAAACCCGTCAGATCATGAATGAAGTCGAAAAAATGGTTCTCTTCAAAGGAGCAGACACCGCAATCTCTCTCGAAGATGTTCAGTTAATTACTTCTGCGTCAGGAGAGGCGATCTCCTGGGACTTTACCGACGCCGTGGCTGAGCGTCAGCTGGGAGAGGCGATCCGTCTGTTTCGGCAGTTGCTGTTTCAGAAGCAGACGGCCATCGGCCTGATCATACAAATCGAAAACCTGTTTCAGAACATGCTGTGTTTCCGGGAATATATCGATGCCGGATGGCTGAAGCTGAACGGCAACCGCATTCAGTGGAGCAGTGACCCGGAAATTGATGACTATTTTTCTGAAATGCCGGATGATCCGCGCAAGATGCATTGGTTCCGTGCTGGGAAAATTGCCCGGCAGGCGTCGGCCTATACTTCCAAAGCGCTTGCGGCCCGAAAAAAGCTGGTGGTTGATACCCACGAGCGCATGTTATCCATCGGCACTATTCCGCACGAGCTGATGTTTGAAACCCTTCTCGCCAGACTATGCACTCCCCGTCAGCGTCGCCGCTAAATTATCTCTAATATATTCGGTATATATGCTGGAAAAAGGTCCGGAGAGGATTAGTATCCGGCTTGTGGCTGGAACGTAACCGGCCCTTCAAGCGCTGGAGGTGGAAATGAAAAAAGGAATACGTCAAATCGTAGAGATATCACTGTTCATTGTTCCGTTACTGCTGTTCTCCGGATGTGCTTCCACCTCTGAGATCGAGGACGGTGCTCCGGCCGAGTGCGCTGAAAGCACTGCTGCAATGACTCCGCCTCCGCCCCCGGTATCAGGCGGTGCGTGGGTAAGTTTACCGCCCATGCCTCCCCAGTAAAAAGACGTGCCGCGCACGTCTTGAGGTCAAATCTCCTCCGGAGGAATATATTCGGTCAGAACAACCCGCGCCTTTCCAACGGGCGTTTTAATATCCATACGGGCCATAATTTTCCGATGATCATTGGTTAACCAGATAGCCTTTGGAATTTTGCGAACGAACAGATCCTCGCGTTTTGGCGTAACAAGGTATTTCCGGCACTCTGCCTTATCGTCTTCTCCGACAGGCTTGTAAGCGGTATCGGCTGCTTTCACAGAAATCCCATGCAGAGCGGTATCAACGACAATATTAAAATCATGCTGTTCATTATCTTTAAAATCATGCTGACGAAAGGCGTAGATAAACGAAACGGCATCGCAGGCCTCGGCCTCAATAGGATAGTTCGTGGTAATATTTTCGCTGTGGCTGATCCACTCCGCCATGTTGGCCTGCCGGTCAATATGCAGCACATCGCGGCAGATTTTATCACCCTCACTGGTATTTTTTTCAAGCCGGACCGAGAGCTGGGTTTCCGGATCGATATAGCAGTCAACAGTATCATCAACCGGGTAAACGGTAGAAACGAGCCGATTGCTTTTTACGCGAACCCGAATGCGGATAAGCTCTTTGCCATCCACCTCTACCTTATCGCAGCTGATTGTGGAGGTGCCGCAGGAAAGTATGCCCCACTCAATGTTGTATGTGGCGCGCTCTCCGATCGGATAGCGGTATTCCGCCAGCAGAAAACCGGGAAACAGGCATAAAATGGCAATCAGCTTTCGCATTAGAAATGGATCTTTAATTTAAAGACCGGAACGACCATATCCGGCTTCGGCTGATAAGATAAGTCGCCCTCGATAGCATCCAACGCGGTATGAAGTCGCTCCTGATTATAGCGTTGGGCCGAATCAATGCCCCCATAGATACTGCCGGAATACCAGGTAATTTCAAAAAAGGTAATAATGGAAAAGGCTCCCCATTGGTCCTCTTCAGCCGTATGCGCCATACCGTAAATAAAGAGGCTGTTGAGAATCAGGCTGCGGAATCCATTGGCAATTTCTCCGGAATACCAATATCCCGCTCCCGGAATCAGCCCCCAGAGACCGCCGATCTTCGGGCTTTTATCGGAACCGTTCATGTAGGTTTCCAGCGCTTCAAGCGCAAGCGTTTCATCAGAAGGCGAGAGCTCAAGCGCACTGCGGGCGGCTTTAAAATCAAGATTTGAAAGATGGATTGCGGCGGATCGACGGCGGGCAAACGTTTGGAAGTCTGCTGATTCCGAGTCCGCGGCGAGCGCATCATAAAAATAGAGCGCGGAAGCCGTATCGTTCTGTATGCGAGCGCTTTCAGCACTGAGCAGGGAATGTTCGTTAATATAAACGGAATCGCGGTCGGCCTGTTCTGCGCGGTCATTCATTTCGGCGGACGAACGGCCGTCCTGATTCTGAAGATAGGCATAGCTCGAGAACAGATACGCACCGGCCTGATCCGCACGTTGTTCAGACTCCATGGCAAAGCGCCGGAATTCTATCGCCGACAAAGTATAACTTCCCTCATCGAGGAGCTCCTTTGCCAGATGAAAGGTGGATTCGCTGGCAGATACGGTCAGTGCGGCTGTAAATAGGGAAATAAGCAGAAATTTATTCATTTTTTCTTCATCCAGAAATCGTGGTTTTCAAGGGGGTCGCGGTAGCGGATCTGCCCACTGGGCATAGCAACGGGATCTTTCTTTTCATTGCTGAGTTCGGGTTCTCGAAAAAATCGGTCGGCAATCATGGGAGCGGCTTTTAACCCATGTTTACAGTAGGCCTGGTGAAAATATTCAGAACAGCTTGGTTCCAATACGCAGCGAGATCCAATTGCGGGACTGATTTGCGAGCGGTAAAAGCGGACGATCCAGTTTGGAGCCTGAGGCTGGTTTTTTTCGGGGTCGGGTTTTGCTGTGGCCGAAAAGAGGGGACCATACCACTCGCTGCGTGAGGTCTGGATCTGGCTGATCAAGGCTTCTCTACCTTTTTCCAGCGTCTTATGTTCCTTAAGCAGCTGAAACATAGAGCAGGATGCGTGTAGAAAAAGGGTTTTATTGGTGGTGGAGGCGAAGGCGTACTCAAAAGAATTCAGCGCATCCTCAGGGGCATTAAGCTGCCATTGCAGGCGACCCAGTTCATAGGAGGCAATCGCCGTAACTTCCTGATCCACATTAGCTTCAATAACGGGGCTGAGCAACTGGATGGCATGCGTTGGATTTTTTCCGGAGCAGATTAGCGCCATAGCTTCCAACAGCTGAAACCGCTCGGTGGAGCGGGGTTCTGAAATAAGAGCCCTGCGGCATTCCCTGCGGCATAGCTCCCACTCCCCCTGTTCAAAGAGATCCGTGGCCAGGTCAAGATTTCCAGCCCAGCCATGCATAGAAAAAAAGAACATTCCCGCGAGAAGGATTGCAGGAATGTTCTTCATCAAGAATTGCGAAAATCGATTAATAATAGCTCGACCCATAAACTTCCGCGTAATCCGCACGGGTTTTTCCGTTGGCTCCGTCAACACCGTCCCAGATAGCAAATACGACACCTACGTAGGGAATCAAACGGCCCCATTCGCGCCAGTGAAAGTCCTGCCCATTTGCGTAGTCGATCTGAGTTCTTGCTCCCAGACAGAAGCCAACAAGGAACCAAGAGATAAAGTCTCGCTCTCCCGTGCCTTCGGCATTGAAGTCGGCAACAGCACGAGTACCAAAGCAACACCCAGTGAGGAAGCCTTGTACGCCGCCACCACCACCTTCAGCTAAAACCGGGGCAACAGTGCCAAACATCATTACGGCAACCAGCATTCCTGCGATGATTTTTTTCATATATTTCTCCTTTTTGTATTATGCGGATTCTTCCACACATCCCTTTAATCGGGAAAAATTTTTGCAAAATCATCAACAAAGTCAATGTTCTTGTCAAAGAAACTGGAAGCGATGAAGAGGGATTCCGCCACAGGATTATTGGTAATAAACCGATCCACCCTAACCGTTTCCTTAAAATCAGATCCATCACGGGAGAAGACCGCTTCATGTGTTAGCGGCACCCATGCTCCGGCTGCTTCCGTATGATCCCGATAGGTGTATCCCGCTGTTTTTTTAAGCATGTCGGCACGTTCAAAAAAGTCGATTCCGGTCAGGCGGCCAGCCTCATCCAGCAGAAGTACGGCATAGTTATTTTCAGCCTGAATGCCGATACGTTTGGTGGAGTCCTCCTGTGCCGGGAGTTCCTGCTCATCAAGGCCTTTTAGGCGCAGCAGATGGTCCATGGCGGTGCCGGGGATCAGCTTCAGCGAAATGGCCATGGGTTCAGATAACGTTTCAATGGGCCGCGAAAAGCCTTTTGGGGCGCCTTCGTTGTATTGAAAGAGGGCTTTTCCATCGGCGATGGTACGGCGTTTTACGGGAGCAATGCCTTCGGCATGAATATAGCCGCCTTTTTTCCAGTAAACGCGGCTGAGAAACCGGACTTTTCCAGCCGGACCCTCCTTGGTGCGGCGAATCTGGCAGGTAACCGTCTCAATCTTTTCATACTCGGAAAGAAGCCGGTCGACTTCCGGACCGGCGTGTGCGGAAGAAACAAGCAGGAAAGAGAGAAGGAGAAATAAGAGTTTAGATGTTTTCATTCTTTAACGTTAACGGGAATGCGGGTATTTGTTCAAGCTGAACAATGGATGATCAGCACGAGCGAAGTATGAGTGAAACATTTGCAGAACGATTAGATGGTGTTGAGCAGCGCATTAGGGCTGCTTGCGAAAACGCGGGGCGACCGCGGGATAGCGTACGGCTGTTGGCGGTATCGAAAACTAAACCACCGGAGGCGGTACGCGAGGCGGCCGGTTGCGGATTGCGCCTGTTCGGTGAAAATCGGGTGCAGGAGGCGCAGTCTAAAATTCCAATGTGTCCCGGCGGGCTGGAGTGGCACCTGATCGGCCACCTGCAGACGAATAAGGCCAAAATGGCCGCCCGGCTGTTTCAGATGGTGCATTCGGTCGACTCGCTCAAACTGCTGGAGGCGCTGGAAAGTCATGCCGATATAACCCTGCCGGTTTTACTGCAGGTTAATGTATCCGGTGAAGCGGCCAAGTTCGGGATGAAGCCGGATGAGGTGGCGGAGGTCATTGAGGCGGCAAACCAGATGCAGAAGTGCGAGGTGCATGGACTCATGACCATTCCGCCGTTTTCCCCCGATCCGGAAAAGACACGTATTCACTTTAAGGCGCTGCGGGCGCTGCGGGATCGCCTGCAGGATGAAACCGGCACGCCGCTGCCGGAGCTTTCTATGGGCATGTCGCACGACCTGGAGGTTGCGATTGAAGAAGGAAGCACCTGGGTGCGTATCGGAACCGATTTATTTGGCTCGAGGAAATAAACCGAAAGGGCACGTGGTGCTCTCTGTGTCCTCTGTGGTAAGGAAATAGCATGAAAATTACATTTATTGGAGCGGGCAACATGGCAGAAGCCATTGTTGCAGGAATTGTGAAGCAGCAGGTGGTCCATGCGTCCGAAGTCTGCGTCACGGATATTAACGAAGAGCGGCTGACCCATTTTTCTGAACAGTACGGAGTCGGACGCTCCCTCGACAACGCCGCCGCGGTGGCCCAGTCGGACGTGATCGTATTATCTGTGAAACCGCAAATCTTTCCGGCGGTTTGGCCGGAGATAGAGCGCGCTTTAAAACCGGATGCTCTGGTCGTCAGTATTATGGCCGGCATTCCTTCCGCAAAGATTGCAGGAGAAAAGCCGATCCGGGTGGTTCGGGTCATGCCCAATACGCCATCGCTGGTCGGCGAAGGAGCAGCCGGTATTGCGGCCGGTGAGTGGGCGACAGAAGCAGACCTGGACGTTGCCCAAAAACTTTTGGGAGCCGTTGGCTCTGCTGTGGTTGTAAAGGAAGAGGACATTGATGCAGTAACCGCACTGAGCGGAAGTGGTCCGGCGTATGTGTTCTACCTGCTGGAAGGCATGCTGGCGGCAGCCGAAAAGATGGGTCTGGAACCGGGCGTTTCAAAAGAACTGGCTCTGGCAACGGTTATCGGTGCGGCCCGGCTGATGAAGGAAACCGGCGAAGATGCGGATGTGCTTCGTAAAAAGGTAACCTCTAAGGGCGGCACTACCGAGGCGGCCATCAATACAATGGAAGACCGGGGCGTGCGGGAGTCGGTTATTGCCGCACTGCTGGCGGCTCAGGCGCGTTCCGTGGAACTGGCAAATGGCTAAAGATAAAACAGCTCAGACGAAACCGAAAAAACGGCGCTGGAAGCGGGATCTGGCGACGATATTCCTATTCGCCCTGATTTTTTATGTCGGGGCTCATGTTATTTCGCGAACCGAAGGTGTGCGGATGACGGTGGCCGATAAGCTCTCCAATGCCACCCGGCAGCAGATTTCGCTGGAAAAGTGCGGAATGACGCCGCTGATGGGGCTTCGCCTTCAAAGGCTGAGCTTCCAGGGCGTGGAGATGCCGGATGTAAAAATTTCCTTTAACTGGCTCAGCTTTCTCTCCAAGGAAAAACCCTTTGTTAAGCAACTACGTATCAAGGAGCTCGATGTTCGTTTTTGCCGGATTCCCGACTCCGGGTGCTGGGACCCGTTGGTTCTGAACGGCGTTGGATCGCGGCTTGGAAGCGTACTTGGTCTCACGCCGGGACAGGCTGTCGATGATAAGACCATTCCGAAATTCCCCGCCTATGCGATTAATGAAAAGACCCTGCTTCAGCTCGACCGGGCAAAAGTGGTCTGGCGCGATGAAAGCGGAAGAGAAGTTGCCTATATCACCGATGCGGACCTGAAGCTGAAGGTCAGTCCGTTTATTCGGCGCAAGGTGGTGCAGACGATTGCCAAGTGCGGGCATGTCAAGCTGGCTTCCGGCCGGGCCTTGCGTGATTTCCGACTCGAAGTATTCCGTATTGAAGGCTCAAAAACCGCAACCGTTCTCAATATGGCCGACAGTAATGGGGAGTATGAAGAATTTGCCAGCCAGACGCTTTGGCAGGATCTTAATATGCACCTGAATCAATTAGCAGAAATACGATAGGAGAAAAAATGAATACAAGAAGATCCATGATAGGCCTGCTTTCAGCAGCCACAGCCTCATTATTGACCTCTTGCGGGTCCATTATTTATCCCGATCGCGTCAACCAGAAACATCGCGGGCATATTGATCCGACAATTATGATTCTGGATGGGATCGGCTGTATTCTGTTTATCATCCCTGGTCTGATTGCATTTGCGGTCGACTTTTCCACCGGGGCGATCTATTTCCCGGAAGGGCAGGGGCACGGCGATAGAGAGCGCACGATATTTGACAATATGAGCAGGCATCAGCTACCTCCGGGAAAAGTGGATCAAAAAGCGATCGAGCAGGCCGTCTGTAGGCATGCAGGAGTTGAAGTGGACCTTTCCCGCAAGGATGTGACCTGCGTCAAGCTCGACAGATTGGAGCAGGTGGAGTCAGCCTTATTTCAGCTCTGCCGGGATAAATTAAGCACACCGGTTGCGTGGAAATCTTGACCTTGTAACCGCTTTTTCATAAACACGTCTTTTCTTTCAGTGGCCAATGTAGCTCAGTTGGTAGAGCAATTCACTCGTAATGAATAGGTCATCGGTTCGATTCCGATCATTGGCTCCACTCATTTATTAATAAAACCCAGTGTTTTCAAGTGTCATAAGAAATTTGGGTGCTTTCTTCTGCTTCGACCGATTTCCTTCTTTTTCAACTGTCGATTGCAAGAATGAGTACCAAACGAGTGCCAAGTTTTT
>DATCZD010000167.1:0-2919 GCA_036526075.1 Pontiella sp.
TTGTTCGCGTTGGCGTGAAGTTTCCTCCCGCATTAGAAGCTTTTGCTTTCGCCGTTCTTTAATGGTGTTCAGAACACTGCCTCCAATATGTTCTTCGCCCCGCTGGCGGGCAAGGTCAACCTGACGTTCCCGTTCCTGAAAGCGGGCTTTTCGGTCGTCTGAAAATTTATCATAGCAATGGGGGCAGCTTACCCCCGATTGATAAAGCTCGCTGGCTTTGTCCGCCTCCGTGATCGGCATACGACAGGCATGGCACTGATCATAGCTACCCTGTTCTAATGAATGATCAACGGCAACTCGGTTGTCGAACACGAAGCATTCGCCTTCCCATAACGAATCGTCCTCTGGAACGTCCTCAAGATATTTCAGGATTCCACCTTTGAGATGATAGACCTCTTCAAACCCGAGTTCTTTTAGATAGGCGGTTGATTTCTCGCAGCGGATTCCTCCGGTGCAGAACATCGCGACCTTTTTATTTATTTCCGGAGAAAGATGGTTTTGAACATATTCGGGAAACTCGCGAAACGAATCCGTGTTCGGGTTGATCGCATTGCGGAAGGTGCCGATGCTGATTTCATAATCATTACGCGTGTCAATCAGTAGCGTCTCTGGATCGCTGATCAGTTTATTCCACTCTTTCGGCTCCACGTAGGTGCCGACGGTTTTCAGCGGATCAATACCTTCAACACCCAGTGTAACGATCTCCTTTTTTAACCGAACCTTGGTTCGGTAGAAGGGATTTTCTTCTGCAAAAGAAAGTTTGTGTTCCAGGCCTGATAGACGGGCATCGGAGCGTAAAAAGGCCAACAGCTCTTCAATAGCGCGCCCCTCCCCGGCAACGGTTCCGTTGATGCCTTCTGTCGACAGCAAAAGGGTTCCGCGGATTTCTCGCTCAAGCATGAAGTCCAGCAGGGGTTGACGCATATCTTTATAATCATTCAACGTTGTAAACTTATACAACGCACATACGGTAATCGATTTCATGGCGGGGTATTTAGCGGGACGCTTAAATGATTTCAATGGATAATAGAGAAAAATAATACCTATTTATTTGATCGTCAGGAATTCATCCATAAGGTTTGGGTTTTAAAGGAGCGCTATGCCGGAACTTCCAGAGGTTGAAACGATTGCAAGCCAACTGCGGTTACGAGGTGTTGAAGGGAAAGAAATCCTTTCAGTTAAGGTGAATTGGGGCCGGACTGTGGAACCGCTGTCGCCATCCGGATTTTCGCGGGAGTTGAAGGGCGCTGTTATTACTGAAATTTCCCGGACGGGAAAATGGATGCAGTTTTCGCTCAGCACAGGGAAAAGCATTATGATTCATCTGCGCATGGCCGGAAGTTTTTCACTGGAGCAGGGGGCGCATGACCGCATTGTACTGAAACTCTCGGATGGGTTAACGTTGCATTATCGCGATACCCGGAAGTTTGGGCGGTGGAAGCTAGTCAACGATCCGCAGGAGGTATTGGGATCATTGGGGCCGGATGCTCTTACCCCTCAGTTTACACTTCATTATTTCAGGGATGCTATGCAGCGGCGAAGCCGCAAGATCAAGCCACTGATTCTGGATCAGTCCATCGTTGCCGGGCTTGGAAATATTTATGCCGATGAGGCACTGTGGGAGTCAAAGATCCACCCGGAGCGGGGTTCAAACACGCTTTCAGGAATTGAGCTGGAGGCGTTATATACTGCAATACGGAATGTGTTGAGGGTTGGTGTTGAAAATCGCGGAACTTCTTTGGGTGATGGAAAAACAAATTACCGGCAGGTGGATGGCGAGACCGGAGAAAACCGCGCAGTGGTCAAGGCCTATGGAAGGGCGGGAAAGCCGTGCGATCGGTGTGGAACTCTGCTGAAAAAGACGGTGGTAGCTCAGCGTGGAACCACATTTTGTCCAGTCTGTCAGGCCATATAGACCAATAAAAATGCGGTTTTTATGAATATATTAAAAAAGTATGCATATTCCTGTTTACATCTAAGACAAAAGTGGTACGGTATCTCTCGTCGTTAGGGAAACCTTAAAAAATTTAGGAGAAATAAAATGGTTAAGATTGGTCAGGAAGTTCCGGAATTTTCAATGGCTGCATATCACGATGATGAAATCAAAGATATCAAGCTTTCCGATTATAAAGGCAAATGGGTTGTACTCGTATTCTACCCGGCCGACTTTACTTTTGTATGTCCAACAGAGCTTGAAGATGTAGCTGCTCTTTATCCGAAGTTTCAGGATGCCGGTGCAGAAGTCATCAGTATCAGCACCGATACGGCTTTTGTGCATAAGGCCTGGCACGATAACTCCGAAGCCATCGGCAAGATTAATTACCCGATGGGCGCTGATCCGACAGGTGCTGTCAGCAAACTGTTTGATGTTTATATGGATCATGAAGGTCTGGCACTTCGCGGAACCTTTATCATCGATCCTGACGGTGTTTTGAAAACAGCTGAAGTCCACGACCTCGGTATCGGCCGTAGCGCTGCGGAAACCTACCGTAAGCTTGAAGCCGCAAAATTTGTATACGAGCATGGCGACCAGGTTTGTCCTGCAAACTGGACTCCGGGTGCTGATACCCTGACTCCGGGCCTTGATCTCGTAGGTAAGATCTAACTTCCCCTGGTTAGTTAACACCCCACCCCGGACCCCTCCTGCGCAATGCAGGAGGGGTCTTTTTTGTATCTAAACGCGGGGAGTTAAACGTTATCTAATCAAGGTGCCCCGAAGTGTATATGATTGTCCTCAAGCACCTCGATGTGGAGTATTAAACTGATTTTATACAAATAGGTTTAATATCTTGTTCAAAGGGTGGAGGTCAGTAGACTGTCAGGATTTAAAGGACTGGTGTCCTCAATAACTATGCTCGGTATCAGAAATTATGGAAAATAAAAACCTAGATTATGCCATCAAACTGAAGGAGAGATTTG
>DATCZD010000168.1:0-10255 GCA_036526075.1 Pontiella sp.
CTATTATCTCAAACAGTGTAAGCGATTTTTTGACAAAAAAACAAAATAAATTAAATCCGGAAAATGAATTTTGGGGAGTCGATATATACGAATCTCTTGGAAAAATATACTGGGTGGATGCCTTAACAGGGCTGCACTGCATAAATATGGACGGAAGCGCCGAAGAAACTATAGTTAGTCACCAAGGATTTCACGGATTAGCAATCGATGAACTAAAAGGGGAAATTTATCTTAGCGACTGGAATAAAAACCAGATAGTACGGATTAACTGCGATGGAACAGGTTACCAGGAGGTATTAATACCTGATATCAGAAAACCAATCGATATTGATATAGACCAAATAGCTGAACGCATATTCTGGGCATCCTACGGCGACCTCAAAATACAGTCTGCCTTTCTTGATGGATCAGAACTTAAAAATATTGCAACTACTGAGCTTATTACACCAGTAAGCATAGCCCTAAATAATACGGAAGGCCCTACAGTACCAAAAACATTCTACGATGTTTGCTTTGATACCACCTCCCCCCCGACTACACGAGTATCCCATAGAGTAGAATCAAAATTCTTTGACCCCGACCGTATGGAAGAGCTCACAACATACTACTGGCAGGTTACGGCGTCAAATGTAGCAGGAAGTACGACAGGCCCGATATGGCAGTTTACTACTGAAGACCTTCTAATTCCTGGAATGATTATCAAGCCAACAGCAGGCTTAACTGTAACCAATGCAATTGGAACTAAACAGAACCGAACGATAACGGTATCAAATGTACCCCCTGCGGGAGATGGCAACCTCAACTTTTCAGTGCTCACAACTATCAACCAAAATCTAATTTCAGCACCATATCCCACCTCCGCCAAAAGAGCATCTCCAGAGATTTCAGAAACTTCAGAGCCAACATATCGAGAAAAAATCTTAACCCGTGCTTCCTCTGGAATCAGCAGACCGCCAAAAGAACACGATTTTAAAAAAGTCGATCATGGAAAAAAATACAAACCAGGTCATCTTTTGGTAAAATTCAGTGCTGATATTTCAAAGGCTGATCGAGATGCACTATTGGCATTAGTAGATGCTAAACTTTTAAAAAAATACAACTTAGTCCCCGGACTCTGCCTGATAAAACTAGGTACCGAAGCATCTGTTGAAGAATGTCTACAATTCTTCAATGGAACCCCGGGAATAGACTATGCAGAACCGGATTATGTCTGGGAAACAAGTATAATTCCAAATGACCCGCGCTTTAATGAGCAATGGGGCCTGCATAACACAGGTCAGACTGGGGGCACTCCAGATGCAGATATCGATGCAACTAAAGCGTGGAGTGCATGCATTGGAAGCCACAAAATTACAGTTGCAGTTATTGACACAGGTGTTGACTACAATCATCCAGATCTTGACGATATCATGTGGGTAAATCTCGACGAAATTCCAGACAACGGAATTGATGATGATAAAAATGGTTTTATCGATGATGTTTATGGGTATGACTTTTTCAACAACGATGGAGACCCTCTTGATGATCATGGCCACGGAACCCATTGTGCAGGCATTATCGGGGCAGAAGCCAATAATACCGAAGGAGTGTCCGGAGTCAGCTGGAATTCACGCATCATGACGCTGAAGTTTTTAAACCAAGGAGGCTATGGAACAACGGCCGGAGCTGTGAGCGCCATAGAATATGCAGTTCTCATGGGAGCCAGAGTATTAAGTGCCTCATGGGGTGGCGGCGGTTATAATCAGGCTCTAAAAGATGCCATTGATGCCGCCGCCGCAATGGAAATTCCATTTGTAGCAGCAGCAGGAAATAACAGTTTAAATAATGACCATTACCCCTTCTACCCCAGCAGCTATGATTCACCGAATGTCATCTCAGTGATATCCTCCGATCACCACGACGGACTTTCATATTTTTCAAATTTTGGCAAGGTTTCGACGGATCTGGCAGCGCCGGGATCATTTATCCTCAGCTGTCGAAAAGACGGAGGCTATCAATATAAATACGGAACATCGATGGCAGCCCCGCATGTATCCGGAGCGTGTGCCTTACTGATGTCTATCAACCCTAGTCTGACAGCCACTGAAATTAAAGAAATCCTGATAAAGACATCTGACCTCACTCTGCCGGGAATCTGCGTATCTGAAGGGAGAATGAATTTGGCATCATCCGTTGCCGAGATCTTTGAGCCTTGGCTGAAAGCAAGTCCAAACAGCATAAGCGAACTTCTGCCCCATCAATCAACAAACATAACCATCTCCTTTAACTCAACGGATCTTGAAGAAGGGGGTTATACCGGCGCACTTTCCGTCATCAGTAATGATCCTCAAAAATCAAGGGTCACTATTCCAATAGCTCTGATTGTGGAACCCGACTATCTTACTATTACTCCGGAAACAAATTTTGTATCCTCTGGAATTATTGGCGGACCGTTTTATCCAAATCATGCCATCTATAACCTGAGTAATGCCGGCCCAAGAATGTTGGAGTGGAGCATATCAGAATCTGCTACATGGCTAAATATATCACGGAGTCATGGAATCTTATCCCCTGAAACATCTATTGACATTCGAGTAGCGATTGACAAATCGGCCAAGAGTCTTGAAATAGATTCATACCAAACATCAATTCTATTCTCCAATATTACACAGACTACTACGCAAACTTGCCTATCAAGTATCAACGTGACACTCCCGCGTCCGGAAATATTTATTTATTACAATCTCAATACTGACCCTGAATGGATCGTTGAGGGAAATTGGTCATGGGGAATGCCGCAAGGAGGAGGCTCACATAACCACGACCCAGAGAAGGGCTATAAAGGGTCTAAAGTTTATGGGTATAACCTTTCGGGAGATTATCTGAATCATATGCTTCCGGAATGGCTGACAACCACAGCCCTAAACTGCTCCGATTATTCATATGTTATGTTATTTTTCTACCGTTGGATCGGTGTCGGGAATTATGACTATGCAGCAATAGAAGCCAGCAACGATGGATATCATTGGCATACAGTCTGGTCTAATGACGGAAACATCATTGAAGACTCAGAGTGGCAATCGCTACTTTATGATATATCGGAAATAGCTGATGGAGAACCAACGGTTTATATTCGATGGATCATGGGTCCAACAGACCAACAGCAGACCTATCCCGGGTGGAACATTGACAATATAGGGCTAATAGGAATTTCATCAGAGATTGACCGAGATGAAGATAGCATACCGGATATGTGGGAAATTCAATACTTTGGACACCCTGAAAACTGCAACCCCCATGAAGATTCTGATGGTGATGGACAGAATAATCTAAACGAGTTTATTGCTGGAATGGATCCTACACAAGAATCCTCAATATTCACAGTAACAGCCTCGACTCCTATGAGAGAGTCGGGAAATATTATATTAGAGTGGGAGTCCACACCCAATCGTTACTACGACATCAACTGGACATCCAACCTTCTTGATGGATTTCAGATTATAGAAGCAGATATTGAATACCCCCAGAACAGTTTTACAGATACAGTTTACAACGCTGACTCGGAAGGGTTCTACAGCATCAGTGTTCGGTCTAAATAATTAATCCGGTTTAACTAGAATTTGTACAGCAGGCTCGTTAGCAGGGCCCTATCTGTATAGATGCGATCTTCCTGATTGTATTCCGTATCGCGATCCAGACGATACTCCACCCTTAAAAAAAGGTCATGGATCAGTTTGTTCTCCAGTCCGGCTGAAAAGAGCATCTGATAGTTATCAAAATCGCTCAAGTGCGTGTATTTCTGAATCAGGGCCAGAGACTGAATCACCTGCCAGCGTATAGATTCGTTAAGGACCAGCTTAGGCTCTGAGAAAGTCTCTTCCTCATTTGACATCGTTACGCTATTATAAACTAAACGCTCAGACTGATGAAACCCTCCACCTGCTGAGGTGGTCAATTTAAAGTATTCACTATCAAACCAGTTGACTCCCATTTCGGCCGTCTGCAGATATTCGTTCTCAACTTTACGTCGGAAGTCGCGTTTATATTCTGTTTTGACTGAAGCAAACAGATTTTTCCAGTCGAAGTAATGTTTATAATTCTGAACCAGATTTAGAAAGTCATCATTTTTCCGCAGGTCGGTGCGGCTATACCGGTAGGTCCAGTCCCAACGTAAATCATTGCATTTGCCTTTCCATATTAGGTTTCCATAAAGGCGATAGGACTCAAAGGATTCCTCCTGTTCAACGCTCGTGGTTCCGGAGTCCCGGAGAGTATTTGACTCCCGTATGGCCATCGATAAACCGGCTTGCCCCGACCATGGGCTTTTATCTGTTTTTGGCGAAGTCGTCTTTTTTTCCGCGGGGAGCTCCAGAACAGCTGGAACTGGAACTTCTTTTGATTCCTTATTTCGAATCTCCTCGATATCCGCAATCTTTAGCTCTACCAAGCCGCACGAACTGCCTTCAAACCGAATTATTTCATCGGTCCGCGCAACTACCTTACCGGTCAGAATATCTCCGTTGTGAAACCGGACAACATCCTGTGTCCAGCCAACAGAAACTGTCCCGAACATTAAAATAAACTGAAGAAAAAATTTCCGCACAAACTTACTTTCTGGGTTTCCCACAACTAACGGCAAACTAACAATCGACGTTTTGAGGGTCAACGCCTGCCACAAAAAAGCGCCCTTATAAGAAAGGACGCTTTTCAACCTGAATATTTGACATAAAAATCAGCGCGCCGGCGGAGCATGAATACATGATTTATGCAGCGCATGAGCGGCTTCCATCCATATCTCTGCAAAGGTCGGGTGCGCATGTACAGTATTGCCCAGCTCTTCAGCCGTCAGTTCCTCGCGCACAGCAATAACCATTTCACTGATTAGGTCGGTAGCATGCGGGCCTGCACATTGTGCACCGATAATACGATCGGTCTCTTTATCGGCAATGATCTTAACAAAACCTCCGGTTTCATTTGAGGCCAGTGCCTTTCCAAGGCCCTGAAAATTAAATTTACCCACACGTGTTTCAATGCCCAACTTTTTGGCGTCTAATTCAGTTAAACCAACCAATGCCACCTCGGGCGAAGTAAAGATGACGCCGGGAATTACAACCTCTTCTATCTTCTCTTCATCCTTGAGGGCATGCTCAACCGCATAAACCGCCTGTGAGGTTGCCGCGTGCGCCAGCTGCATACGGCCGGATACGTCTCCGATACAGTAAATATTCGATACATTGGTGCGACTGAGCTCATCCACATCGATATATCCGCGCTCATTTACTGCAATACCGGCCGCCTCCACATTAAGCCCGTCCGTTACCGGACTCCGGCCAATGGCAACCAGAAGCATCTCCGCCTCAAGGGTTTTATCCCCTGCCGTAGCCGTAACGCCGGAATCAGATGCCTGAATATTTTCCATAGCATCGCCAGTCAGCAGTGTCATGCCCAACTGATCTTTCATATTCTTTTTAACCACCTGACGGACATCTTTATCGAGCAGCATCAGCACATCAGCAAGCAGTTCAACAACTGTAACCTTTACGCCAAGACCGGCCGCCATACAGGCCAGCTCGCATCCAATATAGCCGCCACCCAGTACCAACAGACTCTTGGGAAGCTCTTCCAGTTCGAGGAAGGCACGGCTTTCCACAATGCGTTCATGCTGAGGAATGAAGCCAGGAACCGTAGAGGTCGAACCTGTTGCAATGATAATATTTTTACCTTTGATTTCC
Organism: Pontiella sp.; assembly: GCA_036526075.1. Taxonomy (GTDB): domain Bacteria; phylum Verrucomicrobiota; class Kiritimatiellia; order Kiritimatiellales; family Pontiellaceae; genus Pontiella. The sequence continues at coordinate 5,712 of DATCZD010000168.1, forward strand.
TGTGTAGCCCCGTCGGCCGATTTTACCGCAATCGTATTGGCATCGCGAAATGAACCGGTTCCTTCAAAAATAGTTACGCCATGAGACTTCAGCAAAGAGCCTATCCCCGATCGGAGCGTGTCTACAACTCCGTCTTTGCGTTGCTTCATTGCTCCATAATCAATCTCAGGAGTCCCAACCTTTACACCAAATGATTCAGCATGAAGGACTTTCTGATACACTTCTGCACCCGCAATAAGAGTTTTAGTAGGAATACAGCCACAGTTCAGGCAGGTTCCCCCCAGCCACTCCCGTTCAATGATTGCTGTTTTTGCTCCCAGTTGCGCGGCCTTAATCGCGGCAGGATAACCTCCCGGTCCCGCTCCAATAACAATAACATCAAAATCCATAACGTATATTCTCCTTAAATAATGATCGGAGTATTGGTATTTTACCGACAATGAGTCAACCCAAAGGATGGGACAATGTTGAGACATTGCTTTCTGATGGAACTGGCATCTGAACTGCTTTATAAAACTACTAGCGATGGCCTAGTTTAACTTGGGAGAATACTATGCAACAAAATAAAAACGGATTTACGCTAGTAGAAATCGTAGTTGTTGTCGCCATTATCGGACTCCTTGCCACGTTAACCTCATTAAAAGTCGTTCAAATCATTAACAGAGGGCGGAGCAATGCCGCGGGAGTGGATCTCTCAAATATCGCTACCGCCACAATGCAATTGGCATGGGATACAGGCCGTTGGCCAAACCGGGCTGTCAGAACAACGCCCGGAAGCGTTGAGGTCTGGGACCTGTCTAAAGGATCTGCCGGACTGGGAAGTAATGGAGGAAACTATCCGGACTGGAAAGGTCCCTATTATCTCGGAGAAACATTGGACCCTTGGGGAAACCCCTATTTTTTCGATCCAGACTATCGAGTAAATGGAGTAAATAAAGTGGTTGTGGGGTCCTTTGGAGCAAATGGAAAAGGCCGAAATTACTATGATGAAGACGATGTATTCGTGGTTTTGGAGACCATGGAACTGTTCGTTCCAAACCTGAAATAATCAATCACGAAGATAGTGACATCCGGTGTGAGATCCGCCGCGCCGTTTAAAATAATCCTGATGATATTCCTCTGCAGGATAAAAATTACCACCTTCTGTAATCTCAGTAACGATCGGTTTTTCCCACTTTTTCTGAGCTTCTATTTTTATCTTTTCGGCTGCAGCCTTTTGTTCTGAAGAATAATAGAAAACAGCAGAGCGATATTGCGGACCACAATCAGGCCCCTGCCGGTTCAACGTGGTTGGATCATGCAGGCGCCAGAAATAAGCCAGTAGTTCCTCATATGAAATCTTTGAAGGGTCATAGATAACCTCAATTGCTTCGGCATGACCAGTCCGTTTAGAACAGACTTCCCGATAGGTTGGGCTTTCGGTTTTACCACCAGTGTAACCAACGGTGGTATCAATCACCCCATCCAACTCCTGGAAGATCGCTTCAACGCCCCAGAAACATCCTGCAGCAAAAACTGCCTTTTCCATTTTCGGTTCCTCTTTTTCAGCCCATGAGACCAACAAAACTGCAATGGATAATATAGCACATAGTCTTTTCATAACCGTCTACTCTTAGTACGGGAACACTAGAGCGATGAGTATTGCACAACCTTTACTCCCATCATAAACGGGGCAAAAAGAAACACTCCTTCCGGCAATAACACAAAAACCCATTTTAGTTTATTATTCTTCAGATAACGCTGTCTAGTTCCCAGCTACCTGTTTAAAATATTCAAAAGCTATTTTTTACGGGGCTTATTAATCAAGCTGATCACAGCAAGGAATATAAAAATTCCGCCTACAATAGCGGAAAATTTATTAATGAACTTCTGCTTCTGCATCAACTGCGCAGGTGAATAACACAACATAGAAACACCATTCTGGCGAAGATCATAGAGATGCTTTTTCCAGACTTTCGGAAAGCGCTTAGCATAACGAAGCTGTATAGGATCCCGCTCCTCAAAGACCTTTAGAGTAGCTTCAAAATGCGGCGTGTATTCCATGTAATACAACTTTTCGCGATTATCTACATAGGCATAAACCAGAATCTCATCCTGCAACAGGTCGATCTTTTTGCCTTTGGTCCATTTTTTAACTCGATAGCGAGAATACTCTCCCACATCCTGCTTCAACTCTTTCATAGAGGGGAGAAATGCGTTATCCACAACAACAGCCCATACACCAAAGCACAATACAAACATAGTGATCAGATACTGTTTTCTCATGGCACTCTCCTTTTCGACTAATTTTTCAGGCTATGGATGGGAGCCGGAATCCGCCCTCCAAACTGAATAAAGCGGGACGACTTTCCAGTATTACGAACCGGAAGCACAACGCTTGCTCCAAAAAGTCCTCCAAATGAAACAAACTCTCCAGCAGCCTTTCCAGGGACCGGAATCAGACGCGCCGCTGTTGTTTTTGAATTAATTACACCGATCATCAATTCATCTGCAATAATCGCAGCGAGCGTTTCGGCATCGGTATCACCGGGAACCGGAACCATATCAAGTCCAACCGAACAGACGCAGGTCATCGCTTCGAGCTTTTCGAGAATTAAACAGTCGGAGGCTACAGCTTCAGCCAGTTCGGAATCCTCCATTACAGGGATAAATGCTCCACTCAGCCCGCCAACGCTTTGCGAGGCAAAGGAGCCTCCCTTTTTCACCGCATCATTAAGCATAGCAACAATGGCTGTTGACCCCGGCGCCCCAATGCTATCTACACCCAAAATTTTTAAAATTTCACCAACACTATCGCCTACCGAAGGCGTTGGAGCAAGCGACAGATCGACTACGCCAAACGGAAGATTCAATTCCTTGGCAACCTGACGCCCCACCAATTCTCCGCAACGGGTCACACGAAAAGTAGCCTGTTTAATTTCCTCGGCCAAATCATCAAGCCCTAAATTCTCCGCGCCGTCAGAGGCAATCTTGCGTTCGAGGGATCGGGCAATAACACCGGGACCGCTAACACCCACATTGATCACAGATTCGGCCTCTCCCAATCCGTGAATTGCACCGGCCATAAAGGGGTTGTCGCCTGGCTGGTTCGCAAAGATCACAAACTTAGCAGCACCAAAACCATTGCTATCAACGCTAGCTGCAGCAGCATCCCTGACCGTTTGCCCCAACACTGCCACTGCATCCATATTCAGGCCATGCCTCGTTGACCCGGCATTAATGGATGAACAAACCTTAGAGGTCACTGCCAGAGCCTCAGGGACAGCCGCAATGAGAGATGCATCACCCTGACTAATTCCTTTCTCAACATTGGCCGAATACCCACCGATAATATCAATCCCGACCTCTGCAGCAGCATAATCCAAAGCCTTTGCCAACGCCACAAACCCATCACGGGAAAAACCGGCTCCCACATGAGCAATCGGCGTTACAGAAATACGCTTATTAACGACCGGCACTCCATACATCCCGCCGATGCGGTCACAGGTTTCCACAAACGTACCGGCTAGACGCCTGATCTTATCAATAATATTCTGTGCTGTTCCCTCGGCATCACCCGTTCGACAATCCAAAAGACTAATGCCCATGGTAACCGCGCGCACATCAAGGTTCTCCTTCTGGATCATTTCAACAGTATTAAGAATCTGGTCAGAACGAATCATAATTAAATCTCATTAGTTGCTCGAAAAATATCATTATGCTGAAGAACCAGGTTAACTCCGATCTCTTTTCCGAATCCGGTCAGTTCAGCCTTAAAGTCTTCCAGCGATTGAATATTGGAAAGGTCCAGCTGGAGCATCATAGTGTACAGATCGCCCTCCACATGTGAAGCGAGGTCGAGAATATTGACACTACGATCAAAACAGAAACGTGACACCTGCGCTACAAGTCCAACCCGATCACGACCAACAGCGGACAGCACATAGACATGTTCCGTGTTTTCAACATCTACCGGTTCTCCTTCAACCGGTTCAACAGAAACGTGCGAAGTCGTTCCGGTGGAAAGGCGTTGCTCAACCTCTTCGGAAGAAATATTCTCAGAAAATCCGGCAATAAGAATCATCGTAAAGTAGCCACAAAGCACCGACTCGCGCAGATCGGCTAGATTTCCACCCAACGCACTGATCCCTTCCGTTACTTCAGCCACAATTCCAGGACGGTCACGATCCATCACCGAAATCACCATCATTTGCCTTTTTTCCATATCTCCCCTTTCCAAACTACGGGTCGATTGTATCCCCCTTTCACTAAGCATTGGAACAAAAAAGAGGGATGCTTTTTAATATTTTACGTTTAAAATGGCCCTATGTTCGTTCGGTTATACATAGGCATCATCTTATTTACAGCTTGTACAGCAACGGGTCTTAGTCAAAACATCAACACCCGATGCAGTGTATGCAATGGACAGTTATCAGAGCGCTATTGGAACTATAATGATCAAGTCTGCTGTTCAGAGTCCTGCCTAAATCATCTCCGTCCTCGTTGCTCGGAGTGTGCACGCACTATAAAGGATGCTTATCTGCAGTCCGGCGATAAAATATACT
>DATCZD010000169.1:0-2737 GCA_036526075.1 Pontiella sp.
ATTTAAAAGCGGGATTTGGGTTCGTCTGGCTACCAGAATCTCTCGCAAAAAAATATCCCAAAGCACCAGCTGAGTTTAAGTGGCAATACGCATTTCCTGCCGCCAGTCTATCAGTTGATCCAGAAAGTGGCCAAACACGCCGTCATCATGTTAATCAAAAGATTCTTCAGCGGGATATTAAAAAGGCTGTTGCCAATGCTAACGTTCACAAGCATGTCACGGTTCATACCCTGCGGCACAGCTTTGCAACCCACTTATTGCTTCAGGGAGCAAATATCCGCGAAGTACAGGACCTGCTGGGGCACAAGAGCGTAGAAACCACCATGATCTACACACATGTTGTTCGAAACATGGGAAACAAACCGAAGAGCCCTCTCGACGTGTAAGCACGCTTCCGCCCTTGGTCGAACGCCCCTGCCCTGGCTCTGGTTAACACATCACGCATTAATGGCGTTACATTAGTACGTATTTAGCCAGAGTTTCAAATTATAAAGACTGACTAAATTTATAATCAGATGCCGGAGTCACGTTTGAACGTGATGTATTGGTTACAACTGATTACGCGATCCGCCCTTGCCCCTATCTTTGACAGATAATTTTTTGTGGTGAACCATGCGTTCTGCAGGAAAGAATCTTTGCCGCTTCTTTGGACGAGTGTCCTGATTTTTCTACAAAGGCCAGGACTGATTACAAGATCGAGTAAAAATAGCCTGAAAAAGAAAAAACCCTGCTATCGCTCGCGATAACAGGGTTTAAAGTGGCTCCTGCGGTTGGATTCGAACCAACAACCAAGTGGTTAACAGCCACCTACTCTACCATTGAGCTACGCAGGAATACTCAAAAGAGGCGCATAAAGTACATGAATCCTTCGGGATGTCAACACCCCGAAATGAACTTTTTTATCAAATCTGCACCCTCTTTATTTAAACTCTAAAATCTCTACCAATGGACCACATATAACCGCCTGCATGTAAATTATGTGAAAAATTGAGCCTGGGTTAACTATCCAAATCGTGCTGTAACGAACAGTCTCTAAACCCCTACTTCTTTCAGGTTATCTCATGAGATATTGGGCCGACTCTTTGCCGTTTTTTTGATTAATGCTCTTATTTAACTTCTCGAATAATAGAAAGGGTTTGCGGGTATGGATGCAGAAAGGTATTTTTTCCGGATTACTGCATTGGAGATTTTCATGAACAAGCTAAACCGTTTTTACGCACTTATTTTTACTGTTGCACTAACCACACTCTCTCTTTCTGCAAAGGAGTTTATCAGTCTGACTCAGTTGCTGGAACAGGCGGGAAAAGCCACCGTTGAAAAATACCCGGATTCGGACACGGTGCTGCTTGATGATTTTATCCAGACTGAATACCAAGCGGACGGAACTTCGGAAACGTGGGATGATACCGCCGTAAAGGTCTTAACTGAAAAGGGAAAGCGCTCCCAACGCACGCTTACACTGCACTTCAACATTTCCTATGGAACAAATTATTTTTCCAAGGTACAGATTATCAAGCCGGACGGCATGGTGAAAGAGATTGATCCGGTGGCTAACAGCAAGGTGATGGTTGATCCCGGTCAGATGAGGGCCAACATCTATAACCCCAACTCAAAAGTATCACAGCTTTCGATTCCGGGGCTGGAAATCGGAGATACGCTGCGCTACATCACTCATCGCATCCAGAATAAAACCGTAGTCCCGGATACATGGAGTGACTATCAAACCTTCGAACACGCGAGCCCGATTGAGCGCACTACATATCAGGTGATCGCCCCGAAAGAGCGTCCTCTGATAAACATTGCCCATAAAGCCGAAGTAACCAATACCGTTAATTTCAGCGAAACCAGCAGTGAGCAGAGTGATAAAATTATCTACACGTGGGAAGTCAGGGATGTTCCGCGGATGTTTGATGAACCGAATATGCCGGCGCGCTATACCGTTGTTCAGCGTTTGCTGGTGAGTACAATCGAACAGTGGGAAGATCTTTCTAAGTGGTATTGGAATCTCTGTCTTCCACGCCTCGAAGCTGTTACGCCAGAGATGGCGTCGAAAGCAAAAGAGCTGACTTCTGATTGTACAAACACGCTGGAAAAGATAAACGCCATCTTTAATTTTGTCTCTCAGGATATCCGCTACATGGGTATCACCACTGAAGAGGAGGCTCCCGGCTATGAACCGCATGATGTACGTATTACCTTTGAAAATCGGTATGGCGTCTGCCGCGACAAGGCCGCCCTGCTGGCCGCGATGCTCCGTCTGGTCGATATAGAAGCCTTTCCGGTCATTATCATGGTCGGCCCTAAAAAGGATGAGGAAGTTCCGCAGCCTTTTTTCAACCATGCAGTTACAGCAGCACTTGATGATGACGGGACGTATGTCCTGATGGACTCCACTGATGAAAACACAAAGGATATCTTCCCGAGCTACCTCCAGAACATGAGCTACATTGTCGCCCGTCCCGAAGGCGAAACGCTGCTCACTTCCCCGATTATACCGGCAGAAGAAAACCTGTTGAAGATTTGTTCTTCCGGTTCGCTGGACCATGCCGGAAACATGAAGGGAGAAAGTACACTGCTCTTTGAGGGGATCAATGACACGGTTTACCGTGGCTATTTTTCTAAGATTAAGCCCGAGGAGCGACGTCGCTTTTTTGAAGGGCAAATTAAAAGTTCTATGCCGACCGCGAAGCTGGAGTCCATAAAAATTGAACCGGCGGAGTTGCGGGATACCACCCAT
>DATCZD010000170.1:0-3352 GCA_036526075.1 Pontiella sp.
AACGCCAGTGCAACAGCTATCGGGGCAACACAAATCGTGTTGGCCTTAAAAAATAGGGATAAACTGACGGACAAGGTAAAGAAGCTCTATCCTGATTTTAAATTTGTTCATCTTCCCAACCGATACCCCGCTGGCGCGGAAAAACTTATTCTCGAAAAATTGACAGGCACAATTCCTCCGGCGGGCGTGCGGCCCCAGCAACTTGGATATCTTGTTCAGAATGTTACATCGCTTCGCGCTATCGGACGCGCACTGCTTGATGGAGTCCCCGTCGTCGAACGTCCCCTTACTCTGGCGATGCCCTCAACCGGATTCTATCGGAATATTATATCTCCAATTGGACTTTCTGTTCGCGATCTTATTAATAATTACGATCTGCCCTATGATCCTCAACAACACCTGATTGTCTCCTCCGGACTTATGATGGGGTACGAAATCAGCCCTGATGATCTCATAAAAAAAACAACCCTTTCTCTGCTCCTCATCAACCGAAACAACGAAAAAAAGAGTGCACGACCGTGTATTCGCTGTGGCGCCTGCCATACGAGTTGCCCGCTCGGACTTCACCCTTTTTCTTTAACAGAATGCATCCAAAAAGAAAAAACTGACTCAACATCCTTCAAAGCCCAGATAGAAGAATGTTTTCTCTGCGGTGTCTGTTCAGCAGTCTGCCCTTCTGACATTCCGTTGGTTCAACAACTACAGAAGGGGAAAGTATGCCTGTAAACAGTCCATTTCTCCGAATCGGCTCACGCAGCTCTCCTATGGCTGCATGGACCCTGCTGGCCCTCATGCTTCCTTGCGCTATCTATAGTATTCGGTATCAGTCCCCGTTTATCTTTCAGCTCACCGGATATGCCCTGCTCGGCTCTCTAGTCGAAACCCTTTTCACTATTGCTGTGAAACGCAAATTCCGCCTCGTTTGCAGCGGATCGGCGCTGACGGCCGCCTTGCTAGCAGCCAGTCTTCCGCCCTCTATACCATTCCTGCCAATGCTTTTTGCCATTCTCATTGCAGTTTGGATCGCCAAGCTTCCCATGGTTGGACTTCCGTTGCGCTTTAATGCCGCTATGATTGGTCGTCTTTTTTTAATGTTGGTTTATCCGGCTCACGTGGTCAACTGGGGAGCTGCCCCCCCCGATGTCATCTCTACAGCGACACCACAGGAACTCTACCGATCCGAGGGGTTCTCTCTTGATCTCCCTCAACTGCTCTTCGGGAAAATAGGCGGCCCGTGGGAAGATCTTTTTCTACTCGTCCCCGGAAGCCCCGGAGAAACTCTACCGCCCCTTCTACTGCTGATTGGAATCATCTTATGCTGGAAAGGCATTTTCTCCTGGCGCACTCCTGTGGCCTTCCTGATCGCTTTCAGTATAACAACAGCAGTTTGCGGGAACTCGCCATGGTTTAACCTTTTTTCAGCCGCAACGATTTTCAGTGCCGTATTTATTGTCTCCGACCCCATCTCGACACCGATGAGCAAAGGTGGACAGATTACCTTTGGCATTATTGTGGGAGTAAGTAATGCACTGATCCGGAATTTCACGTACTACACGGAAGCCATTGTCTACGCTATACTGATCGGCAACTTCTGCAGTCCATTTCTCGACCGCATTGCATTTGAAATTAGGGGCCGGAAACTGGCCCACCGAACAACTTAAAGCTTCCCACCGCACTGTTTGCAGAACACCGCATTAACATCATGCTTTTCATGCCCGCAGGATGCACATTTTCTGGAAGAATGCTCCATCGCAAGCTCTGCCGTGATAATTCCGGTCGGAACAGCAATGATGCTATAACCTATAATCATAACAAATGCGGCCAGAGCCTGTCCGATCGGGGTCTGCGGAGACATGTCGCCATACCCCACGGTTGTGAGCGTTACAATCGCCCAGTAAACCGCACGGGGAATACTGGTGAATCCATTTTGTTCTCCCTCGATAATGTACATCAACGATCCAAGAATCACTACAATCGTCATAACTGCCACAAGAAAAATCCCGATCTTCCTTCGACTAGCCACCAATGCATTCTTGAGCAGGTCTGCCTCGCCCACATACTGCGCCATTTTAAGCACGCGGAAGATACGTAGCATGCGCAATACTTTGATGACATCCAGAAAGCGGGTGCCGGGGATAAACAGGCTAATATAAAACGGCAGTACAGCCAACAGATCGACCATGCCGAAAAAGCTTCGGGCATAACGCAATGGTTTACGTGCACAATAAAGGCGTAGAACGTATTCAATAGTAAACAACAGCATGAATGCTGCATTCAGTGGAAACATCCAAAATCCATGCGTATTTTGAATAGGACCAACGCTACTGAGCATCGTTAAACCGACACTGGCCAGAATAGCCGCAAAAAGAACCACATCAAAACTCTTACCCATTGGCGTATCAGCTTCAAAAATAATTTCATAAAGACGTTTTTTTAGCGTGTTATTATTCATGGAAGATGCACCCCACCGGTGTTATTTCTAAATGATAGACCGGATAATCAAGGTTAGATAGTTCGGCATGCCCCAGTCCAATGACACAGTCCCCCAACCCTGCTCCAGAAATCTTAGAACCGAAAAGATCCGGAGAGGCATCCAAAGCAGATACAATCTCCTGCAGTTCAGGGGTGTTAACACCCATCTGATCCATTAGTTCATGGTTGCGGGACATAATACTTCCAAAAGTTGAAAGATCTTGACGATTCAGCGCTTCAACGGCCTTCATTACAAGCAAGTCGATCTCCTTATAAATACATGCGTACTTTTCAGGATCTTCGGCACGAAGTTGCTCCACCTTTAGAATTACTTCCGGCGTCGGTGTTTTGTACCCGCAATAAACCGCCGTCAAAGGGGCACTCAGCTCTAGTGGATAAAATTCAGGATCTGTTGAATATCCGACTACGCCACCGAAAACACTGGCGGAAATATCAGCACCCGAACCCCTTCCCTGCACCGCCTTTATCGTTTCCAACGACCGAAAAAATAATTCCTCCTGATCAGGAACTGCACCCATAATCCAGCGAAATAATGCCGCATGAACAGACACCGTAACCGCGGCCGAAGAACCGAACCCTATATCTGCAGAAAACTCTGATTCTATTTGCAACTCAAACCCAGTCGAAACTGCATCTTCGTATTGCCTAACGGCCTGTAATACGAAGCGAAATGAAGGGTGATCCACTAAATTATCGATAGGACTTTGATACTTTCCAAGTGTGGAAATAATACGAACAATATTATCACCTGAAGGAGTTAGCCGGACTGTAATACGTCGATTAATGGCGCAAACCATAGATCGGTACCCGTGAAGTACAGCATGTTCTCCCAACAGCATCAGGCTGCCGGGAGCAGAGG
>DATCZD010000171.1:0-42780 GCA_036526075.1 Pontiella sp.
TTTTGAGCGGGGTTTTACGTCGTTTTTCAGATTGTTTCATTAATTTCTTAAATATCTGAAAAAATCATAAAGTGCGCAAAAATAAAGGCCGGAAAGTGTGTTCCGGCCTTTAAAGTTGGTAGCGGGGCTCGGATTTGAACCGAGGACCTTCAGGTTATGAGCCTGACGAGCTACCGGGCTGCTCTACCCCGCAGTCTTTTCTCGTTAAGAGGTGGGCTAAGCTACAGGATTCGTTGGGGCGTGCAAGGGTAATTTAATTTTTTCTCTTGTGGCGGAAAAGTATAACGTGTCTGTAGGATTTGATTCGTTGGGGTGTCTTGACCTTGCGGGTTGAGTTGGGTAGCTTCCCTGCCTAAATTTTCAATAGGAAAATAGATAATGCCTGAAATACAGATTATGCCATCTATTCTTGCTGCTGACTTTGGTCATTTGGCCGAGGGATGTCGTCGTGCCGAAGAGGCCGGGGCGGATCAGATTCATGTGGATGTGATGGACGGGGTTTTCGTCCCCAATATAAGTTTTGGGCCGGATGTGGTGAAAATGTCGGCGGCTACGGTTGCTATTCCACAGAATGTGCACCTGATGGTGAGGGAGCCGCAAAATCATATCAAGGCCTTTGCTAATGCTGGATCAGACACGATTCAGATTCATATTGAAGCGAGATGCAATGTTCAGGAAACCCTTCAGGCCATTCGTGATTTAGGGAAGCGACCTGCCATTACGGTAAACCCTGAAACCCCTGTGGAAAGTATTTTCCCTTGCCTGGAAAACCGCTGGGTGGATGAAGTTCTGATCATGTCGGTTCATCCCGGTTTTGGCGGTCAGAAATACCTAACTTATGTTGAAGAGAAGGTTTCCTCAATCCGTCGCATGGCTGACTGGGTTGATATTGCGATTGATGGCGGGATTGATGACCAGACCGTCAGTCGCGCCGCGGCCTGTGGAGCTAATCTGTTTGTAGCGGGATCTTATCTTTTCAAGCAGGAAGATATGGCCTCCGCAATTTCCGGACTTCGCAACGCTGCGCAGGAAAGTTACTGCAAAGATCTTTGATCAAAGGCTTGCAGTTAGGATGCCGGTGAGTTCTTCGTCGGTTAGCTGAACAGGGTTTCCTTTCATGCTGCTGGCGTTTCTGGCTTTTTTAACAATGGCTGGGATGTTTGCCTCTGTGATGCCGAACCGTTCAAGGCGGGGCACTTCCATGGCTTCGGAAATTTCATTGATCCAGCCAAGCACATCGGTTGATGAGGTATTAGCCGTTTCGTTTACAATCTGTGCCGCTTCGCTATATTTCTGGAGGGCCGGACTTTTTGGGATACGTTCCTTCAGGGCATTGATGTTGGTTTTTATCACGGCTGGCAGTAGCGTTGCGCAGACCATTCCATGCGGCGCCTGGAACATACCTCCCAGCGGGCCGGCAAAACCATGTACAGCACCCAGTCCTGCATTGGCGAGGGCCATCCCCCCAAAGAGGCTTGCCTGAGCCATATCGGTCCGCGCAACGAGATCATTACCATGGGTATAGGCTCGGAGGAGGGATTGTCCTGCCAACTTTAGTCCTTCGCGACAAATGCTATCAGTCAGAGGGTTGGATTTGATAGAGACAAAGGCTTCCAATAGTTGAGTAAAGGCATCAAGCCCGGTGCTGGCCGTGACCTGTGGTGGCATGGATAGCGTAAGCTCTGGGTCTACGAGTGCAATCGTCGGCAACATTCTAGGATGGCGCATACTGACCTTAACCTGATGTTCCGGAGAGAGTAAAACTGCATTTCGGGTTACCTCTGCACCGGTTCCTGCTGTTGTGGGGATAGCGATGCAGGGTGCGGGGATTTCAGTAAGTGGTTCACCTTTTCCGATAATCTCAAGATAATCCACGAGGTCGCGTGTGTTAGTGAGCAGAGCTGCAATGGCCTTGCCTGCATCTATTACGCTGCCGCCACCAAAGGCCACCACAAAGTTGCAACCTAGTTCGCGAGCCTGTTGAGCCAGAATCGCAATGCGCTCGGTATCAGGCTCTTTTGTGATGCTAAACGCGGCAGGGTTTACCCCTGCTTTTTTTAGTGCTAGAAATATCGGAGCAATACGCTCCGCATTAGAACCTGTGATTAAGGCGGCTCGAGATCCTAGTCCGATGGCCAGTTCCGGGAGCAGGGTTAGCTGTCCAGGACCGAAAATAATGCGTTGGGCGGTGGAAAATTCAAAAATCATGGGGCTCTCCATTGAATAAAAAAAAGTTTAGCGGGGTGGTAGGACTTGTCCAGTATGATTTGCAGGCTGAAGGGGTACCAAAAAGGATGAAAAGTCCGCTTTTCATAAGAGCGCGAAAAGGGCAAAGTGCTTAGCTAATTGTGATTTTTGGGTTGGGCGTTTTTATAACTGTTAAACAAGGAATATTCGACTATGAAGGATAAGAAGGAATTCTACAATTTATTGACTGAACTGGATGGTAAATCGGTCTCCGAATACCAACAGCTCATTGGCGACTTCGACTTCTCTCGCTATGTTATTAAGTGCATGGGTATTAATTTTGATACTGAAGGGGCTATAAGCCCGGTATTCAGTATTCGCATTCCCCAGACCATTGCAGAAATTCCGGAGTACCTATTTGATAGTCCCATTCGTCGCACGGCCTTGGAAGATCTGCTTCTTCGTCGTCTGGAGGCTAATGTGGATCGCATTGCTAGTTATGACCAAAGTGGAGTTGCTCGCCGCTTTGTTCGTTTGGCAACGCCGAGTCAAAAAATTCTTCCGCGCAATGCACTGCTGATTACTAAAGAATACATTGAAGTAACTCTGGAGATCATACTCCCGGTTCAGGGTGTTGTGGTTGAAGGTGAGCCGACGCTGGCGATTGATGGTGTTATGGCTCAACAAATTTTCTTTGAAGATATGCCGGAAATTGTGTGTAACAGTTTGTTGTACTGCAATGTTGATAGCGCGACAGCTGATGAGCATGTTAACAACATGGAAGATGCCGATCGTCTTCGCCAACATTTAGGGGCCAGCGGCCAGGTCAGCTTTGTTGCCGAAGGCGCACTGTTGAGTCGTGGTGCTGATGGTGATGCTCCTGATTATGAGCGACTGCTTCCGGTTGATGTCGATGAAGGGCTGATTGAAGAGGTAGAGCTTCCGCATTCCGGAGTCGTCCGTGGTGTCGGCATCCCGCAGGGATTGACCCTGATTCTTGGTGAGTCTAACAGCGGGCGAGTTGATCTGATGGAGGCTATTGCTCAGGGTATCTACAATCATGTTCCTGGTGATGGTAGAGAGCGTGTTGTTACCGTTGCTGATGCGGTCAGTATTCGGACTGAGATTGGTCGTTCTATTCAGCAGGTTGATATTTCCGCTTTCGTAAACGAACTTTCAGATGGCGGTAATCCAATGTCTTATTCGACGGCTTCCGCTGGTTCTTTCACTTCTCAGGCGGCATCGACTGTTGAGGCGCTTGAAGCCGGCGCTCGTGTGCTGTTGTTTGATGAACATAGCTCGTCTTCCACATTCCTCTCTTCCGACACGCGCGTAAGCTCCTTACTAGGTAAGTCCTCCCGTAATACATTGGCGGCGCGCGCACGTCAGATGGTGGATGAACTTGGGGTTTCTCTTGTGGTGGCCGGCAGTAGCCTCGTGGCGGAATTTATTCCGATTGCGGATAAGATTCTAAAAGTGGAAAATTACTGTGTTTCCGATATTACTGAAGAAGCCAAGGCGCTTGAGATTACTCCGTCTACCGTTGAAGGAAGTGACTCCTTTAATATGCCCTCGTTGCTTAGTCGTTCGCGGTGGGTGATGCCGAGCTCCATTGACCCGAGTGTCGGTCGCGAAGATATTGTTATTGAGGCCGGTGAGGAGAATTATCTCCAGTTCGGACGCTCACTGGTTGATCTGGATGCTATCGGTCAGATTGCTTCTGTAGACCAGGCGCGCGCTATAGGCTTTGTACTCTATTACGCGAAGCTGCGCTACATGGATGAAGGGTATCCGCTACGTGAAATTCTTGATCTGGTTGATCGCGATCTGTCAAATGAAGGCCTTAATGCGCTCGTTCGCGATCCGCGCGGTGATCTCTCCCGTCCGCGTCGCTATGAGGTTGCCGCTGCGCTCAATCGTCTGCCGGCCTTCCGTGTCTCGCATGTGACAGAATAAGTATGCGGCTGGTTGTTCAGCGCGTAAGGCAGGCTTCGGTAACGGTGGATGGAGAGTGCATCTCCGAAATCGGTTCCGGCCTGCTGGTTCTTGCAGGGGTGTCACATGATGACACCCCTTTTGATGCCCGCTTTCTAGCAAAGAAAACGGCGAATCTCAGAATTTTCGAGGATGCAGAGGGCAAGATGAATCGCTCTGTGAAGGATGTCGGAGGAGAGATCCTGTCCGTAAGCCAGTTTACTCTGTATGGAAACTGTGTGAAGGGCAACCGCCCGAGCTTTATTGATGCCGCCCGCCCGGAGCAGGGTGAAGAGTTATTTAATGAATATGTCGGAGCGTTGGGGAAGCTTGGATTCGTGCTGCACACCGGACAGTTTGGTGCTGATATGAAGGTTGAACTGCTTAACGACGGCCCGGTCACACTCATACTCGAGTCTACCGGCCGTACCGAAAATTAATTTTTAACTGCTGACTTCTACAATTCGACACTAATGTCTTTAATTGGTAGAAATCAGTGACGAATAGTGATTCTGTATTTTTATTGATCAGAGGTAATTTATGGCGAAACAGAAAACAACGGTTGGAACCATTAATAATGAGGTGCTGGCATTTACAGCGGGTCGCGATGTGGAATTGGATCATGCGCTGATTACGGTCGACTGTATCGGCACAGCAGCCCATGTAACCATGCTCTCAAAAATGCCGGTAACGCCAAAACTGATCTCTGCTGACGAACGTAAGCGGGTGATTGAGGGGCTTGTGGAAATTATAGGCCTTGCTCAGCAGAATAAATTTAAAATCAAGCTGGCGGATCAGGATGTGCATCTGGCCGTTGAGCGCACGCTTACTAAAAAGCTGGGAGACCTAGGGAAAAAAATCCATACCTGTCGCAGTCGTAATGATCAAGTGGCTGTTGACCTACGCCTCTATGCTAAAGAGCAGATTCTGCAAACTTTGGAAGAAGCGGCGGCGTTGGCATCTGTACTTGTGAATTTTGGTAAAAAACATGAGTTGGTTCCGATGGTGGGCCGTACACATATGCAACCCGGTATGCCCTCCAGTGTTGGTTTGTGGGCCACTGCACATGCCGAGAGCCTTCTGGATGACTGTGTTGCTCTTTTTAATGCGTATGAGCTGAATGATCAATGCCCGCTTGGATCGGCCGCGTCTTATGGAGTTCCGCTTCCGATTGATCGACAGCTGACTTCCGATTTGCTGGGCTTCAGCCGACCTACTCATAATGTGCTTTATGCCAACAACGGGCGTGGTAAAATGGAGGGTCTTGTTCTCGCGGCGATGAGTCAGGTTATGTTGACGCTCTCTCGTCTTGCCCAGGATTTCATGCTCTTCACTATGCCGGAATATGACTATTTTAAGTTGCCTTCAGAATTCTGTACCGGAAGCTCCATCATGCCTCAGAAGCAGAATCCCGATGTTTGTGAACTGGTGCGCGCAAAGGCTTCGCGTGTTAAGGCTGCTGAGTT
The DNA here is from genome assembly GCA_036526075.1 of Pontiella sp. GTDB lineage: Bacteria > Verrucomicrobiota > Kiritimatiellia > Kiritimatiellales > Pontiellaceae > Pontiella. The sequence continues at coordinate 5,628 of DATCZD010000171.1, forward strand.
GGGCGTTTATGATCTGATCAAGGGATCTCCAACCGGTTATAATCGCGATCTTCAGGAAGCAAAAGAGCTGTTCATGGAGGGCATTGCTACTACGCGTTCCTGCCTACGAATTATGGCTCCGATGGTTAAGGCCTCAGAGGCTAATAAGAAGGCGCTAATAGATGGGTTCTCTCCGGATGTTTTTGCCACCGATCGTGCTCTGGAGTTGGTGGGCGAGGGTATGCCATTCCGTGATGCCTATCACTATATTAAGGAAAATCTCCACGAGCTTGAAAATATTGATCCGGTGGAGGCAATTCAGCTTAAGACCCATCTTGGTGCGCCGCTTGGATTGGATTGGGATTATTTTAAAGATCGTATTGCAGCCGTTAAAGAAACCGTCCGTGAGGAGCGAAAGCTATTTAATAGGGCGGTTACAAAATTGCTCGGCGTGAAATATCCTCTGACTTAATGCCCATTGCTGAAATCAGACTGAATGTCGCAACACCGGATGTGGTTAGATCTGGCGGTGCAGAGTGGGCTATTACAGCTGGGTTTTCAGAAAGCCCTTTCGGGCGCTGTCTGATTGCCGAGTGCCCGCACGGGATCTGTTATCTTGGATTTGGAGATGCTGATGTATGGCCCGAGCTTCAGACTCTGTGGTCGGACTTCAAGATTATTCGGGATGACCCGATGGCGGCGTCCCTGGCGGATAGGGTTTTTGTAAAGCAACAAGCCCTAGATGTTTTCGTCAAGGGATCTGAATTTCAGCTCAAGGTTTGGCGGGCTCTGTTGGAGATTCCTTGTGGAGAGGCGATTAGTTATAGAATGTTGGCGAATCGGATTGGTAACCCAAAGGCTATTCGTGCCGCTGGAGCTGCTGTCGGAAAAAACCCTGTAGCGTACATAATCCCCTGTCATCGAATAGTTCATTCTGATGGTTCTGTTGGAGGTTATCGGTGGGGTGTTCAGCTTAAATCCGAAATGTTGATGCGGGAGCAAGCAATTCAAGGGAATAAAAAAGGCGCCCATTCGGGCGCCTTTTAAAGCCTGTTCAAGCCTGAGGTCTTACATCGGGACGACGTTAGTCGCGCATGGGCCTTTCTGGCCCTGACCAACTTCGTAGGAGACCTTCTGGCCTTCATCGAGAGATGCATAGCCGGAGACCTGGATTTCCGAATGATGGACGAACATATCGGTTCCGCCTTCGTCGGGAGTGATGAAACCAAAGCCCTTTTCAGAGCTGAACCATTTTACTGTACCTGTATTCATTGTATTTCCTTAATTGAATGAAATGCGTGTCTAACCTGTTTCCGGGAAAATAGCGATGATAATTTCAAACTATTATTCATGACGGTTTAACGCGGGAAGGCCGCTTTCGGTGTTGAAATGATGTTTAGATTCTTATTCATACAGTTTTTTCGTTGGGTCGGGGGACTTGATTCGGAGCTGATTTTAATGACGTATGATCTTTTTGGTTTTATAAATTTTAAAATTTTTCTCTGGCTTTAGGAGAGGATTTCGCTATGTTGCCCATCCTTTCGCGTTAAATTGTGAATGGCGGGAGGGTGTAAAATGGCTAACTGCTTTATCTACAGTTGCTTTTACATCATCCTCATTTCTGAAGTGGCTGGCGGTTCATTAAAGCGCAAGGGATAGATCACAAATGCACCGGCAATCGGGCTCCGATCCGGATTAGGTTTCGATCTGAAAAGCAGAGTGTTTCTGCTGTTAAGTGAGAGGCAGTTTGTGGTTACAGGGGCTTTCAGCGGTTGGAGGTCCTAAGGAAATATAGGCGAAATATCTTAGATGTTTCGCTTGCGGTGGCGGATGTAGATGTCTACTGTCCTCCGCCTGTCTATTTTAATGAGAGGATAATTATGCCTACAATCAATCAGTTAGTAAGAAAGCCGCGTGCGGCTCAGAAAAAGAAGAGTAAGTCACCCGCTCTGGCGACATGCCCGCAGCGTCGTGGCGTGTGTCTGCTCGTTAAGACGCAGACCCCGAAGAAGCCGAACTCGGCTCTTCGTAAAGTTGCCCGTGTACGTCTGACCAACGGTCGTGAAGTCAATGCCTATATTGGTGGTGAAGGCCATAACCTGCAGGAGCATAGCATGGTTCTGGTTCGCGGCGGTCGTGTAAAGGACTTGCCGGGTGTGCGTTATCACATCGTTCGCGGTGCGCTGGACTGCCTTGGTGTAGACGGCCGTAAGCGTGGTCGTTCGAAATATGGTGCGAAGCGCCCGAAAGCATAAGGATATTTGAACTATGGCTAGAAGACATAGAGCTGAAAAACGTGAGCTGATTCCGGATCCTCGTTATAACAACCAAATGGTTGCGTACATGATCAACTGCGTAATGGAGCGCGGAAAGAAATCAGTTGCGGCAAAAATTGTATATGGAGCTCTGGAAGATATTCGGGCTCAGCTGAAAGACGTCGACCCGGTTGAAGTATTCACGACTGCAATCGAAAACGTCTCTCCGCGCCTGGAAGTTAAGTCCCGCCGTGTGGGTGGTGCCACTTATCAGGTTCCGCTGGAAGTTAAGCCGAAGCGTCAGATTGCGTTGGCAACGCGCTGGTTAATCACCCTCGCAGGAAATCGTAAAGGTGTTCCGATGCGCAGGGCTCTGGCGAATGAAGTAATTGACGCCTATAAAGGGCAGGGAGCGGCCATCAAGAAGCGTGACGACACGCACAAGATGGCTCAGGCCAATAAGGCCTTCGCCCATTACCGCTGGTAAGGCGGTCTTGTGTCGGTCATATAGGAAATCCCCAACGGATGGGGGTCGCCGATTGAAAGGAAGGTTCCACGCGGTGGAACCTTCCGACTGTTGTAAAAAGAAATGAATAGTGTAGTGAACCAGAAGATGAATAAAGCAGGAAAGGGCTCGGATTCCCCGCGGGAAGCCGATGGCCGTGCGCATGCTTTGTCCACGGTTCGCAACATTGGTATCATTGCACATATCGATGCGGGAAAGACCACAACGTCTGAACGTATTCTCTTCTATTCCGGTAAGGTACACAAGATTGGCGAAGTTCATGATGGCACTGCCACTATGGACTGGATGATTCAGGAGCAGGAGCGCGGTATTACGATTACATCCGCAGCGACTACCTGTTTTTGGAATGACCATCAGATTAATCTTATTGATACCCCCGGCCACGTTGATTTCACCGTGGAAGTTGAACGCTCACTCCGAGTTCTTGATGGCGCAGTGGGCGTTTTCTGTGCGGTAGGCGGAGTTCAGCCTCAGTCTGAAACAGTTTGGCGTCAGGCCAACCGATACAATGTTCCGCGTTTGGCATTCGTCAACAAGATGGATCGCATGGGAGCTGACTTCTACAACGTTATCGACGATATACACAAAAAACTGAATGCGCCGGCCGTGGCCGTGCAACTTCCGATCGGCGCGGCCGAAACCTTCGAGGGAGTGATTGATCTAATCTCCATGAAGGCCATGCACTTTTCTGAGAGTGATATGGGGTCGAAGATCGAATATGTCGACATGCCGGCAGACATGGCTATTGATGCTGAGGCTTATCGCGCTGAGCTGATCGAAAAAGTTGCCGAAGTTGATGAAGAGTTGCTGGAAGCCTATATGGAGGATGCGGATGTCTCAGAAGAGATTCTGACTGCCGCGCTTCGTCGTGCTGTTCTCGCCAATGATATTGTTCCGGTGCTTGTTGGCTCTTCTTTGAAAAATAAAGGCGTTCAGCCGCTGCTGGACGCAGTTGTTTCTCTTCTTCCGTCTCCACTTGATATTCCGGCGGTTCAGGGCGTTAACCCGAAGAACGAAGTTAAGCAGGCTCGCGAAGCTTCTGATTTTGAGCCGTTGACCGGTTTGGTTTTTAAAATGGCGACCGATAAGTTTGTCGGCAAATTGGCTTTCGTTCGTATTTATGCCGGCCAGCTTAAAAAAGGCATGAACATTTATAATCCCCGCACCAAGAAGCGTGAACGCATTGGACGCCTTCTACGCCTACATGCAAACCACCGAGAAGACATTGATGTATTGTATGCTGGTGAAATTGGCGGCATGGTCGGCCAAAAGCTGTTTACCACCGGGGATACCGTCTGCGCGGAAAATGATCCGATTGTTCTGGAAAACATCGAGTTTCCGGAACCAGTAATCTCCATGTCCATTGAGCCGAAGAGCACCGCCGACAAGGATGCTTTGGTGGCTGCGCTTCAGGATATGACCGACGAAGATCCTACTTTTCATACATCGATCCATGAAGAGACCGGTCAGACCATTATTCAGGGCATGGGCGAGCTTCATCTTGATATTATAAAGGATCGGATCTTCCGCGAATACAAGGTTCAAGCCAATGCCGGAAGGCCGATGGTGGCATATCGCGAGTCTGTTTCCGACAAGGGTGAGGGGTCCTTTACTTTCGACCGAATCATTGGAGATGAGAATCATTTTGCGTCGTTGACGCTAGCCGTCGAACCGAATTCGCCCGGCGCTGGAAATGTGATCACTTTCGATGTTTCCAATAAAGTCATTCCTGATGAGTATCGCAAAGGCATCGAAGAGGGAATTAATGACGCCTTACTAACCGGTGTACTTGGCAACTTTGCCATTATCGACACCAAGGTGGCCGTGATTGGTGGTCAGGCCCACGATACAGATTCTTCTGAAGTGGCTTTCCGCTCTGCTGCGGTTATGGCGCTGCGCGCTGCGGTGTCGAATTCTAGCCCAATGTTGCTGGAGCCGATTATGCTGTTGGAAATTGAAACCCCTGAGGAACATCTGGGCGATGTTATGGGTGATCTCAACAGCCGTCGCGGAAAGATCCGTGAGATTAAGGCCTCCAATGCTTTGCAGGTCGTGCAGGCGGATGTTCCGCTTGCCGAGGTTTTCGGGTACGCAACCAGTTTGCGTTCCTTAACAAAAGGAAGAGCGAGCTATTCGATGGAACCGCAAGCGTTTGATCCGGTCCCAGCGCATATGACAGACGCTATCCTTAATAGATAAGAGAGAGAATAATGACAAATCAAAGAATCAGAATTCGGCTGAAGTCGTTCGATCATCGTGTCCTCGATGTTTCAGCTACTGAAATTGTCGAGACGGCTCGTCGTACCGGTGCCCGCGTTGCAGGCCCTATTCCACTTCCGACTCGTATCGAGCGTTTCACTGTGAATAAGAGTCCGCACGTGAACAAAAAGTCTATGGAACAGTTCGAGATTCGTACGCATAAGCGTCTGCTCGATATCATTGATCCCACCATTAAGACGGTTGACGAGCTGAAAAAGCTGAACCTTCCGGCCGGTGTGGATATCACTATTAAGATCTAGAGAGGAGGACATCATGAAAGGTTTAATTGGTAAGAAACTCGGAATGACCTCCGTCTATGATGAAAACGGTGTTGCAGTTCCGGTTACGGTTATTGAGGCGGGCCCCTGTGTGGTTACCCAGCTTAAAGCGAGTGAAAAAGACGGCTACGATGCTGTTCAGCTTGGCTATGGCGATCAAAAAGAACAGCGCCTAAATAAGCCGGACCTCGGTCAGTTCAAAAAGGCCGGCGTTGATGCTAAGAAGGTTCTTCGTGAATTTCGCGTAGAAGGTGCAGAGGTTAATGTTGGTGACGTTGTTACGGCCAGTGCATTCGAAGAAGTCAACTATGTTGATATTGTTGCTACCGGCAAGGGGCGTGGCTTCCAAGGCGTTGTGAAGCGCTATGACTTTGGTGGAGGTCGTGCTTCTCACGGTGGTGGCTGGGTGCGCCGTACCGGTTCTATCGGCATGTGTACATCTCCAAGCCGCGTTTTTAAGGGCAAAAAGATGCCTGGTCACATGGGTGACAAACGCGTTACCACTCAGAACCTTAAAGTTGTTCAGGTTCGTGCTGACGAAAACCTGATTCTGGTTAAAGGATCTGTTCCGGGCGCCAACGGCGGCATCGTTACGATCAAAGAAGCCCTCAAGAAAAAGTAAACGAGGATTATCATGAGCAAAGTACCTTTGAAAAATGTAAAAGGAGACAGCGTCGGCGACTACGAAGTTGCAGATAATCTCCTCGTGCTCGACAAGGGCAATCAGGCGGTTTACGAAGCAATTGTTGCTTACACTGCACACCAGCGCGCCGGAACTGCCTCTACCCTGAGCAAGTCGGAAGTTAACGGTAGCGGTAAGAAGCCTTGGAAGCAGAAAGGCCTCGGTCGTGCTCGTGCCGGTTATAAACAATCAAATGTTTGGCGCGGCGGTTATGTTGCGCACGGCCCGAAACCGCGTAAGTACAACAAGAAGCTTTCTAAGAAAGTGACTAAGCTGGCATTCGCTCGCGCATTTAGCGCCAAGGTTGATCAGGGTGATATCACCGTGATAGATGAACTGGCTCTGTCTGCGCCGAAGACTAAGGAGTTCGCGGCTGTGCTGAAGAATCTTGGCCTCGATCGTGGTGCTCTCTTCATTGTGGATGAGTCCGCTGAAAACCTGCTGCTGGCGTCCCGCAATGTGAAGCGTGTTGAAGTGGCTACTGCGAAGCTGGTTAACACATATCAGCTTCTCCGCTATAAGAACGTGATTGTTACTAAAGCCGGTATGGAAGCGCTTGAAGCGCGCCTCGGATAAAGGAGTTATCGAGATGAAAAATTCAGTCGATATCGTTAAACAGGTTTTGTTGACAGAAAAAGCCGCAATCCTCGCAGAGGAGCAGAACAAATTTATGTTCAAGGTGGCGATGGGTGCCAACAAGGTAGAAATCAAACGAGCTGTCGAAGAGCTCTTCGATGTCCGTGTTATGGCCGTCAATACGATGCGCCGAAAAGGCAAGAAGAAGCGCCTGAGAACAGCTCATTACGGAACGACCGCAGCGTCTAAGCGCGCCGTAGTCACAGTGCATGAGGATGACAAAGACAAGATGAGCCTTGTCTAAGGAGTTAATGTAATGCCTTTAAAAACACACAAACCGTATACACCGAGCCGCCGGCATATGGTGTTGTCGGATTTCGCTGAAATCACGAAGAGCTCTCCTGAGCGCTCTTTGGTTAAAGCGAAGAAGAGTAAAGCCGGCCGTAATAGCGCGGGACGCATTTCGGTGCGTCACCGTGGAGGTGGACATAAGCGCCGCTATCGTGTGATCGACTTCAAGCGCGACAAGTTTGGTATTCCAGCTAAAGTTGCAGCTATCGAGTATGATCCGAACCGTTCCGCTCGTATCGCCCTTTTACATTACGCAGACGGGGAGAAACGTTACATCATTGCGCCGCAGAACCTTAAAGTGGGTGCTAGCTTAATGTCTGGGCCTGGTGCTGAGCCTGTAGTGGGCAATGCGCTTCCGCTTGGAAAGATTCCGCTTGGTATGGCGGTACACAATATTGAGCTGGTTGCCGGCCGTGGAGGTCAGCTGGTTCGTTCCGCTGGTACTTCTGCGCAACTGATGTCTCGTGAAGAAGACTTCGCGCATATCAAGATGCCTTCTGGCGAAATTAGACTTATCCGAACCAATTGCATGGCCACGATCGGCCGCGTTGGCAATGTTGAACACAACAATATCGTAATGGGTAAAGCTGGCCGTAAGCGTTGGCTGGGCATCCGTCCGACTGTTCGTGGTGTTGCGATGAACCCGGTTGACCATCCGATGGGTGGTGGTGAAGGTCGCACCTCCGGTGGCGGACATCCGAAGTCCCCATGGGGTCTGCTTGCTAAGGGCAAACGCACGCGCAATAAGCATAAACAGACCAACAAATATATTGTTGAACGGAGGAAGAAATAATGGCTCGTTCACTGAAAAAGGGTCCCTACGTAGACCTTAAGCTAATTAAGAAGGTTCGCAAGCTGGATGAGTCCGGACGCAAAGCCCCGATTAAAACCTGGGCCCGTGCATCTGTGATTGTTCCTGAATTTGTCGGTCACACCTTCAATGTTCACAACGGTAAAGTATTCGTTCCGGTGTTTGTTACGGAGAATATGGTCGGGCACAAACTGGGTGAATTTTCACCTACCCGCGCCTTCAAAACTCACGGTATGGCGACGGAAAAATAGTCGGATGGGATTTTTCAGTCGAAATCGCTGGATTTTGACTGCTGAATCCCTAGACTTTCCGCCCTTTATCCCCCGTGGAAAATTGAGGTTGAAAACACATGGAAGTGTCAGCAACAACTAAATATGTACGCATGTCGCCTACCAAGGCCCGTGATTTAGCAAATGAAATCAAGGGGCTGTCGGTTGCCGATGCTCTGCGTATTACAGAATTCAATGCTCGCAAGGCTGCTATAAAAATCGGCAAGACTCTCAAATCGGCGATTGCAAATGCCGAAAATAACGAGGGTCTGTCGGCAGACAGCCTATATGTGAAGAACGCTATCGTGGATGGTGGACCGATGATGAAAAGATTCCGTCCGCGTGCCCGTGGCATGGCTAGTCCGATTCAGAAGAAGACCAGCCATATTACCGTTATTCTAACCGACAAAGCGTAAGGAGACTATTGTGGGTCAAAAAGTAAATCCTATTGGAATGAGGCTCGCGCTTACTAAGGACTGGCGTTCGCGCTGGTATGCAGACAAGCGTGACTTCGGAACCATGCTCAAGGAAGACGTCGACATCCGCGAACTCGTTTCTGAACGATTGAAGGACGCTGCTGTGTCGGACATTTATGTTGAGCGTTATGCAAACCGTATCCGTGTAACTATCAAGACTGCACGCCCAGGGTTGGTTATCGGCCGCAAGGGTGAGGACATCGATAAGCTTCGCGAAGTACTCTCTAAGATTACCAAAAAGGAAGTCTACATTGAGATCGCTGAAGTGAAGAAACCCGATCTGGATGCCTCTCTGGTTGCTGCTAATGTGGCGATGCAGCTCGAGCGCCGAGTTTCTCATCGTCGTGCTATGAAACGCGCACTTCAGATGGCAATGGATAACGGTGCCCTGGGAATCAAGATCCAGGCTGGTGGTCGTTTGAACGGTGCGGAAATTGCACGTTCTGAGAGCTATAAAGAAGGCAAAATTCCGTTGCACACGTTGCGTGCCAATATTGACTACGGCACTGCGGAAGCCAACACCGTTGCCGGTATTATCGGTATTAAGGTGTGGATCTGCAAGGAATCCGAAAAGAAAGCCTAGGAGATTGAATCATGCCTTTGATGCCAAAAAGAGTTAAATATAGAAAGGTTCAGCGTGGCTCCCGCAAGGGTTTGGCCCAGAAGGGCAATCAGCTGGCCTACGGAGAGTACGGTCTCCAGTCACTGGAACGTGGATGGATCAGCTCGATCCAGATCGAAGCGTGCCGTGTTGCTGCAACCCGTGCTATGAAGCGTAAAGGGAAGTTGTGGATTCGCATCTTTCCAGACAAACCAATTACCAAGAAGCCGTTGGAAGTTCGTATGGGTAAGGGTAAAGGGGCTGTGGACCAGTGGGTTGCAGTTATCAAGCCGGGAACCATGCTTTTCGAATTGGACGGAGTTCCGGAATCGTTAGCTAAAGAGTGTTTGCGTCTTGCAGCCACTAAACTGCCAGTCCGTGCTCGTTTCGTTCAACGGCATGCTCACGACTAAAGAAGGGAGCAGACCATGAAGCTTAATGAATTGAAAGAAATGACGACCGAAGAGCTGAATCAGCAGCTTGCAGACATTAAAAAGGAGCAGTTCAACTTGAAGCTCCAACAGGTGTCTGGTCAGCTGGAGAATCCGGCGCGTGTGAAAGCGTTGCGTCGTACGGTTGCCCGTATCAAGACCATCCAGAGTGAAAAGAAAGTTAAAGGGTAACGATCATGGAAAAGACAGATAGAAATCTGCGCAAAAAGCGCGAAGGTCGAGTTATCAGTAAGAGTGGTGACAAGACTGTTGTTGTTCTGATCGAGCGTCGTGTTCGTCACCCGCTGTACGGTAAGGAAATCCGCATTTCTAAGAAAGTGCATGTACACGATGAAGAGAACAAGGCCAGCATTGGCGATGTTGTTCGCGTTATGGAAACCCGTCCGCTCAGCAAGCTGAAGCGCTGGCGTCTGGTGGATATTATTTCGGAATCAGCGAAATAAGGTAGGGCAGAACTATGATTCAAGAGCAAACACGATTGAAGGTAGCTGACAACTCTGGAGCACGTTCCGTAATGTGTATCCGTGTGCTCGGCACCAAAAGTAAGGTTGCCCGTGTGGGCGACGTAATCCGCGTTTCTGTGAAAGAAGCACAGCCTAACGGTGTGCTAAAGAAAGGGGACCTCTGCAAAGCGGTTGTCGTTCGTACCAAGAGCACAATTCGTCGTGCTGATGGCTCCTGCCTTCGTTTCGACGGGAATGCGGCCGTCATTATTGATGACAACAACAACCCGCGCGGCACCCGTATTTTCGGGCCGGTCGCTCGTGAGCTTCGCGACAACGATTTCATGAAAGTTGTGTCGCTTGCTCCCGAAGTACTGTAAAGCGCAGGGGAGGAGTTTAAGATGAGTAAAGCCAAAATCAAAAAGGGCGACACAGTGACTGTGATTGCCGGTGATGACAAAGGCAAGTCGGGCAAGGTTCTTCAGGTCACCAGCGGACGAGTGCTGGTTGAAGGAGTTAACTTTGTGAAAAAGCATATGCGGAAGAGCGAGGAAAACCCTCAGGGTGGTATCGTTGAGCGCGAAGCGCCTATTGCGATTTCCAATGTGAAGGTTTCCGGATAAGCGTTCCAAGCATTGGAGCCGTAATTTTGGAGGAAGGGCAACATGACCCCAACACTAAAAACTAAATACAATGATGCAGTAGCACCGAAGCTCATAGAGAGTCGTGGCTACTCAAACAAAATGCAGGTTCCCGCAATCAAGAAGATCGTTCTGAACCTCTGTGTTTCGGTTAATTATGACCGCGACACCTTGACCAGTCTGGCTGATGATCTCGGTAAGATTACAGGTCAGAAGGCCGTAATTACCAAGGCCAAGAAGAGCGTATCGAACTTCAAGTTGCGTGAAGGAATGCCGATTGGTGCACGTGTTACACTGCGTGGAAATCGGATGTACGAATTCATGGATCGTTTTGTAAACGCTACGTTGCCGCGTATCCGCGACTTCCGCGGTATTCCGGCCGACTCATTCGACGGACAGGGTAACTACTCTATGGGTCTACAGGAACAGACCGTATTTCCTGAAATCGATCCGGATAAGGTGAAGAAGGTTCACGGTATGGACATTACTTTCGTGACTTCTGCTTCCCAGGACGATGAAGCAAAAGAACTGCTGTCATTGATGGGCATGCCGTTTAAATCGGGCAACGAATAGGAAGAGGTATAGAAATGGTTTTATCAGATCCAATCGCTGACATGTTGACCCGTATTCGCAATGCGAACATGGCCGAAAAGACTATTGTGGCAATGCCGCACTCTAAAATTAAGAGTGAAATTGCCCGCATTCTTAAAGCTGAAGGGTTCATCAAGGACTACACTATGGAAAACAATGACGGTAAGAGCGTTCTGAATGTTTTCCTCAAATACACGATTGATCGCGAGCCGGTCATTCAGGGGCTTCGCCGCATCAGTAAGCCCAGCTGCCGTAAGTATGTCAATTCCGAGGATATTCCGCGTGTACTAGGCGGTATCGGTTTGGCGATCCTGAGCACCTCTTCTGGTCTTGTTACAGATACAGAAGCTCGTGAAAAGAAAATCGGAGGAGAAGTCCTCTGCTACGTTTGGTAGGAAGGGTCGGGTTTTATTATGTCAAGAATAGGTAAACAACCAATTTTGATCCCCGCCGGTGTGACCGTCGAGGTCAACGGTCAGACCATTACGGTCAAGGGTGCGAAGGGCGAGAGCTCTTATGTTTCTCCTGAGTGTGTTGCGGTTTCCGTTGAAGACAATCAGGTTATGGTTTCCCGTACCGATGACTCCAAGTTCGGCAAGTCGATGTTTGGTACTGTACGTAGCCTTGTTAGCAACATGGTCGTCGGCGTGAGCCAGGGCTATAAAAGAGATCTTATTATTGAAGGTGTCGGTTATAAAGCTGTGAAGAATGGACAGGAAGTAGTTCTTTCTCTCGGTTACTCCCATGACATCAATTATGCGATTCCGGAAGGGGTCAGCGTAGAAGTGGGAGGCAATGGAACTACGGTTTCAGTTGAAGGCATTGACAAGCAACTTGTCGGTCAGGTCGCAGCACGTATTCGCGACTACTCGCCGGTAGAACCGTACAAAAGCAAGGGCGTTCGTTACTCTGATGAGCAGGTTCGTCGCAAGGAAGGTAAGGCGGTTGCATAATGGCTACTAAAAGCAAAAAAGAGATGAGAATTCGTCGCCACTACCGTGTGCGCAATAAGGTTCAGGGAACTGCTGTGCGTCCGCGTATGGCATTCTTCCGCTCCAATAAGCGTATGGAAGTGCAGTTCATCGATGATGATGCCCGTCTAACCCTCTGCGGAGTTTCCTGTGATGGAAAAAATGCGGAAGCGGCCAAGGTTCTCGGAACCAAAGCGGCTGAAGTAGCCAAGAGCAAGGGAATTGAAACCGTAGTATTCGACCGCGGTGGATTCAGATTTGGCAATAACCTTAAAACACTGGCTGACAGCGCTCGCGAAGCGGGTCTTAAATTCTAGGAGTTTCCAATGGCAGAACAACAAAGAGAACGCAAAGGCCGCCAAGGTGGCCGTGGCCGCAAAGGTCGTCGCGATGAAAACCAGGAAGTTCGCGAAAAGCCGGAATTCGAAGAGCGTGTGGTTCACATTAGCCGCAACTCTAAGGTGGTTAAGGGTGGTCGTCGCTTTAGCTTCGGTGCACTTGTAGTAGTCGGTGATCGTAAGGGCCGAGTTGGTTATGGTCTCGGAAAAGCTGCTGAAGTTTCTGAGGCGATCCGTAAGGCGAGCGATTCCGCTAAACGTGATTTGCAGACCATTACAATGCGCGGCACGACTTTGCCGCATGATGCAATGGGCAAGTACAGTGGCGCTCAGGTTTTGATCCGCCCAGCCTCCGAAGGTACCGGTATTATCGCCGGTGGTCCGTGCCGTGCCGTACTTGAACTTGCAGGAGTTCGTGATGTACTAGCTAAGTCGCTCGGTTCCAACAACCACCTTAATGTAACTAAAGCAACCCTTAAGGCGCTGAGCATGCTCCGCTCTAAGCAGGAAGCACTCGCGATCCGCAAGGGTTAGTTTAGGAAAGGAATTCAGTCATGGATTTACATTCATTGCAACCAGTAGAAGGTTCCAAGCATCGGAAGATCCGCGTTGGCCGTGGCCGCGCATCTGGCAAGGGAAAGACCGGTGGACGTGGTCATAAGGGTCAGATGTCCCGTGCGGGCGCGACTCATAAGCCGCTGTTCGAAGGGGGTCAGATGCCCCTCGTTCGTAAGCTTCCGAAGCGTGGCTTTAAGAACTTCACCCGCAAGGAAATCCTTGCTGTGAATCTCGATGCGCTCAATATCTTTGAAGACGGTACTGAAGTGACCATCGAACTTCTCAAGGAGAAGGGGTTGGCCAACGGCCGTTTTGACGGTGTTAAGATTCTCGGTAACGGCGCTATAGAGAAGAAGTTGACGGTTAAGGCCAACGCATTCTCCTCATCTGCGAAGGAAAAAATCGAAGCTGCCGGCGGTAGCTGCGAAGTTGTTTAATCAACGAAAGGTTGCATCGTCATGCTTTCAGCATTTGCAAACACATTCAAGATTCCGGAATTGCGCCAGAGGATTTTATTTACTCTAGGCCTCATCTTCATCTGCCGTTTGATTGCTGCGGTACCGCTTCCGGGCGTGGACGCCGCATTTCTAGGCCGATGGCTTGAAGAGCAAACTGCTTCTTCAGGTGGTTTGGCAGGTATCATGAATCTGTTCAGTGGAGGCGCAATGCTGAAATGTTCGATCGGCACATTGGGGATTATGCCCTATATTAGTGCTTCGATCATTCTTCAGCTGATGAGCGCGGTTATTCCGCATCTCGAAAAACTGAAACGCGAAGGCGATGTGGGTCGTCAGAAGATTACGCAGTACACCCGTTATTTAACCGTGATTATCTGCGCCGTGCAGGGAGCCGCGATGGCGGCTGCCCTACAGGGCGGTGGATACTTCGGCCTTCCGGCTGAAGTGGTTCGAATTCCGGGTGTAGGTTTTGTTCTACTCACGATGATGGCATTAGTAGCGGGTTCTTTGTTGCTGATGTGGATTGGTGAGCAGATGACAGACCGGGGCATTGGAAACGGGATTTCCCTGATCATCACAGTGAATATTATTAGCAGTCTGCCGATGGCCGTTCAAACGCTGGCTGATAAGTTGACCCCAGTTGATGGTATTCCTGAAATTGGACCGTTTCATCTGGCGCTAATGCTTGCCCTTCTTTTCGGAGTCACTCTCGGTGTGGTAGCCATGACCCAGGCACAACAGAATATTCCGGTTCAGTTTGCAAAGCGTATGGTGGGTCGTAAAATGATGCAGGGAGGTACATCCCACCTTCCATTGCGTGTGAATTATTCCGGCGTTATGCCGATCATTTTTGCCTCTGCTATTCTCGGAATTATTCCGATGGTAGCCGGGTATCTTCCATTTGAGTGGGCGAAGCAGTTGGTTTCGGCTTTCACGCCTACGTCTGGTTTGTATATGTCCCTAATGGGAGTCAGTATTCTCTTCTTCTCCTACTTCTGGGTCGCCACACAGTTTAATCCGGTTGAGATTGCTGATGACCTGAAGCGTCGCGGCGGTTATGTTCCGGGCATTCGTCCTGGTCGTCCGACAGCCGAGTTTTTGGATAAAACGATGACTCGTCTAACTTTGGCCGGAGCAGTATTTCTAGCAGTTATTGCTATTCTTCCTGGAATTCTCAATGCGCAGTTTAATGTGCCGTGGGTGGTTGGTTCGCTGTTTGGCGGAACCAGCATGCTCATCATCGTGGGGGTCATGCTCGACACCATGCGCCAGATTGAGTCGCACCTTTTGATGCGCCATTACGATGGTTTCCTGAAGAAGGGTAAAATCAAAAGCGGCCGGTAATGAACGCGATAGTTTTACTTGGTCCCCCGGGAGCCGGAAAAGGTACGATCGCAGAAGTTATTGTCGATAAGGGATACCAGCATATCTCTACTGGGGATCTGCTCCGCGAGCAGATCCGTCTTGAAACCCCTCTTGGCCTAGAAGCGAAGAAGCTGATGGATCAGGGGCAGTTCGTTCCGGATGAAGTTGTGATCGGCATGATTCGTGACCTGCTGGTATCCGCTCCGGCCGAAAAGTTTTTGTTTGATGGGTTCCCGCGTACGCTGGTTCAGGCGGAAAAACTGGATGAACTGTTGACGGAGCTGAACGGTCAGATGGATCAGGTTCTTCTGCTTAAGTGCCCGGCTAGCGTTATTGTTGAGCGACTTTCGGGACGCCGTTCCTGCCCAGACTGCAAAACGGTCTATCATGTGACCTATAATGCGCCGAAGCTGGAGGGGGTTTGTGACGTTGATGGTTGTAGTCTCACTTACCGCGATGACGATGTTCCGGAAACGATTCGTAAACGTCTTTCTGTTTATGCTGAACAGACCACTCCTCTGATTTGTTATTATAAAGACAGAGATCTTGTCATGTCGATTGATGCGAATCAGAGCATCGATCAAGTTCGGTCTGCAGTCCGTAAATTAGTGGAATAACTCATTGTTATGATTATCATTAAGAATTCTGATGAATTGACTTCGATGCGTGTTGTGGGCCGAAAGACCGCCACGATTCTTCATCAGGTTGCCGCCAAGGTTGCCCCTGGTGTTACAACTAAAGAGTTGGATGAATATGCTGCCGAGCTTGCCCGTAAAGAAGAAGGACGCTGCGCATTTTACGGGTATCATGGATTCTCTGGTCACATCTGCTCTTCTGTGAATGAAGAAGTGGTTCATGGCATTCCTGGCGGTCGTGTAATTCGCGATGGTGATGTGGTCAGTATCGATTTTGGTTTGGTGTATGGCGGATTTGTGGGTGATACCGCAGTAACGGTTCCATGTGGTGAAATTGATCCGGAAATAAAACGGCTGCTTGATACCACGCAGGAGTGTTTAACTGCGGCAATTGATAAAGCAGTTGAAGGAAATCGACTTTCTGACATTTCTAATGCCGTACAGGTGATTGCGGAAGGTTCAGGATTTTCCGTGGTGCGTGATTTTGTTGGCCATGGTATCGGTCGCGAAATGCATGAAGATCCGCAGATTCCCAATTATGGACCTCCGGGCCGTGGGCCGGTGCTGATGGCAGGAATGACATTTGCTATTGAACCCATGATTAATCTCGGAGTCCATAAAACTGAAACTCTCAAGGATGGGTGGACTGTCGTTACAAAAGACCGACTCCCATCTGCCCATTTTGAGCATACGATTGCTGTAGGCAAAGAGAATGCTGAAATTCTGACAATTCCTGAAGTCGATTATCGGGACTAAGTCCCACGGATCAGATCAAATTCAGGAGTTTGTGCCATAGACCCTTTTTAGGGTTTTCGTCGGCAGGAGGATTTGCGCGAATAAAAGCCCATTTAAAGGCATATTCTTTCCCCTGAGAAAACGCTACAGAGAGGCTATTGTCGACCGCCTTAAGTTGTGCGCCTGTTTTCACGTTTTCTATGTGGTGCCAACCATATTCGGCATTAACGAGCTTCCATTCCGCAGATTTATTAGCGGTTTTCTGCCATGAGAGTTTTTCATTTTTAAGAGCCAGACGTTTTCCGCTATCAGGGTTGATAATGGCGTAGGCTCCGCCTGCACACTCAGCCAATATAAATTCAACCTCTGCGCCTTCAGTGTAGACGTCGGTGATTCCAGGACTTCCTTTTCCATTTCTTAGGCGTTTGTGAGTTCCTTTGTTATGAAGATAATAGTTAATATTAGTATGGGGCCCATGGATATCGGAAGACCGATAGTTTGCATAGAGCTTCCCCAGAGGAGTCAGTATAGCTGAATTGGTTTCGGCAAAAACATAGGATGCCTTTGACTCTTCCGGCCAAGAGGCATCCCAGGGGAAAATAGCATAACGCGTGATATAGTCGGTGCTTTCAAAGCGATAAAGGCTTTCAGCGATGAAGGTGTAGGACTGCGCATGTGTGTATTCATTAAATCCATCCCAGTCGGCGGCATTAAACTCTGTGATCCAGACATCCATACCGTATTTATCCCAATACCATTTGGCATCAATTAGTAGTGAATGTGTGGAGGGAGGAGTGGGGTACCCGTGAAAGGTCATGAAATCAATCTGCAATCCTTGGGAAAGGGCATTACTCATAAAGTCATTCTGCCACCAGTTGTCGGAGTCAGTGCAGGCGGCACTGCCGATCTTTAGCCCTCCATTTGTGGCACATGCAGCCTCAATTTGAGGCCAGAAATCAAGAGCCTGCTGAACTGTTGGTTTGTCATCACGAATATGATCCGGCTCATTGTATGGTAAGAAATATTTACACTCCCCTGAATGCAGCAGATCCGTCATCGGTGGCCACCACATATTATGGCGCATAGGAACAAACTCAATTGATGGATTTACATCACGGTTTGGGAACATGTTCCAGTTGTAGTACCAACTCACATTCAATGCGTTAATGCCAGCGGCATCATAGTGTCCAACTCCCTTTTTTATGGAGTAGAAATCAGATGCCCCCGCCTGTGCAGTTAGGAGGGTGAGGATGATGCCAAGCGCCTGTTTTAGTGCATGTATTCTTTTTTTGTGCATATATTCTCCAGCTATACTCTCCTTTCTAACATAAAGTATAAAATCGAACGAATCTATGTCTGTAAAAATTTCACAAAGGCAGCCTCTTGTAGTTGAGAAAAAAAGGATGACGAAGTACTGTCAATAATTTGCATAGATAAGAATTTTTCGAGGGGTTTATGAATATCCAGGATTGGCTTAAGAAGCGGATGATTGCGGCAAGCGCATATGACGCGGATGTACTGTTAAAGGATTTCCTGAGCGAAATGGAATCTGGGCTTAGAGGAGAAGAAAGCTCATTGGCCATGATTCCAACTTATATCAATATCGAAGGTCCAGTTCCTATTGATAAGCCGGTTGCTGTAATAGACGTTGGCGGGACCAATATTCGCACCTGCATAGCTCGGTTTGATAACTCTGGAACGGTTTCGCTCTCTAGGATCAGCAGGTTTCCGATGCCCGGCCGTGACCGAGAGATTTCCGCAGCGGAGTTTTATGATGTGTTGGTAGGAGCCCTGTGTCCACTCAAGGATGAGTTTGAACGTATTGGTTTTTGTTTTTCTTATCCGGTCGTCATGACTCCAGAACTAGATGGTCGCCTGTTATATTGGAGCAAAGAAATCAAGATTCCGGAGTTGGTTGGTAGTCTAGTCGGCGAAGGTCTAGTAGAGGCGTTGGAAGAACGTGGTGTTTATGGGAAAAAGGTTGTGTTGCTTAATGATACGGTTGCAACACTGGTTGCCGGGTGTGCTCATGGGCAGGGGTTCAATGCATCATCTTATATTGGATTTATTCTGGGAACCGGAACAAATACTGCATATGTGGAGCGGAACGATTTGGTTGGTAAGCTCACTCTTAATTCCGGCTCGCAAGTGATCAATGTCGAGTCCGGTTCATTTTCTATCTTCAGGCGGGGGCCACAGGATCTTGCGTTAGATGAATGTAGCGAGAATCCGGGACAGCATGTTTTTGAAAAAATGATATCAGGGGCCTATCAGGGACCGCTTTCGCTGGAACTACTGCAGTCCCTGATTCCTGAAGGAGTCTTTTCAGACTCTGGAGCAGCCGCACTTGCAGTTATGAGTGATCTGCCAACCGTTCTCATAAGCAACCTGACTTCTGGGAATAAAGAGGATATCGGAGTATTGGGAGAGGTTTGTTTTTCAGATGCGGATCGGGAAATTATAAAGACTGTTTTTGTTTCCGTTGTGGAGCGGGCTGCTCTGCTGACAGCGGTTAATATTATGGCTTGCGTCGTAAAGAGCAACGCTGGGGCATCTCCACTCCACCCGCTTTGCATCAACATTGACGGTTCGACTTACTACAAGACCTATCGCATGAATGAGTTGGTTCAGGCTCATCTGGGTCGTATGCTAAAGGCACGCGGGTTGCATGCCCGTTGTATTAAAATCGAGGAAGCTCCAATGGTCGGTGCTGCCATTGCAGCTCTCACGGCCCGTTGGGCTACCCCATAACTCTAGCGGCAAGACAATCAATTAGCCTGCAAGGTGCAATGCAGTGACGCTTACGGTATTAAAAATCATGTGAACGCCAATGCAGGGCCAGAGCGATTCAATTCGCCAGTGGGTGAGACAGAGTGCCGTCGATAGCAGAGTGAGCGGAACTAATGATGGAAGGTGAAAGTGCATGAGTGCAAAAAAAATGGAAGTCCATATAATTGATGCAGTTAGGCCATAATGTTTTGCTATGAAGGGAAAGATGATTCCTCGAAAAAAAATCTCTTCATAGACTGGAGCTATAAAGATCGCGACCAGAATATATAGCACTTTCATCCATCCTATCTCTCCGGTTATGTATTGGGACACCATTTGAAGTTCTGGTTCGGCTCCATTCAAAAGTTCGAGTAAATAATAGGATCCCTCGGTGGTGATCATCAGTATGGGCAACAATGCCAGATAGATGGCGGGTGAAAGTTTTAGTTGTCCTAGCTTTGAATGTTCGAAACCAAAGGTGGTGGCCCAGTTTTGATTTCGCTCACGGATGATGCGATTGATCATAACAAGTATTGCGGCATACATCAGGAAGGCTAGCAACAATTGAGTCAACTGCTTTTGACCCTCATTAGAGGGGTGAGGAATGCAGGAGCCGAAAAAGTAGATCAGAAACAATAGTCCCAGCACGGAGCCCGCCTGTTTCACTGTCCAGGCCCGCGAGGTTAGCACTCTGCTCAGCGCTTCATGATCCGGAGGATTGTTTCGATGAAAAACAAAAAGCCGCACAGTCGCCAATAATCCGCCGAAAAAGAGAATCGCGGAAAGAACCAAAGACCATGTGGTGCTGGTGGTTATTTCTTCCATTTCAATAAATAAGTACTTTGATTCATAGATCACAGAGAGTGCTGTTTTTTTTACAGGGGTTACCAGATCTAGTTTGCATTAAATACCCTCTGTTCAGTTAAATCCATTGCGGAAGGCGATAAATCACCATATGGTGCGGTCATGATTGCGGCCGCTAAATGGGAAAAATTACAGAAGTGGATGTGTAAGCTTGAGGTTTTCGAGGGAGATCTGGAGGAGTTTTTTATCCGAGGCTCGGGAAAAGGCGGCCAGAAGCTCAATAAAACCTCGTCCTGTGTGCAGTTGAATCATGCTCCTTCCGGCATAGAGATCCGTTGCCAGAAAACCCGTTCGCAGGCGGACAACCGCTACTGGGCTCGAAAGGAGCTATGTGAACGGATCGAAGAAAAGGTTCTGGGGGTAAAAAGCGTGCGTCAGCAGGCTATTGAAAAAATCCGCCGTCAGAAGCGCCGCCGATCCCGGCGGGCTAAATCGAAAATGCTTGATGATAAGTCAAAGCACGGTGAAAAGAAAATGCTACGAGGGAGAGTCCGCCCTGAGGAGTAAGACTCTTGTTGAAGCTTAGTGGACTTTGGGGATCTTGCCGTCTTTATGATTGCCACCATAATATCTGTGTTGAGGTGTGATAATTGATCGGTGCAGTAAATCCGGTGTCTCCAGATTGAATAGAATAACGGAGTCGCTATTACTATTTCTGCAATACCTAATGAGAGCACATGCTTTTTAGAACTAGGGAGTATGTAGCATTGCTATTTCCTTTTCTCATAAGGCCTCCTACTCAATAACTGTGACACTCCGAATTAATCTGGATCTCGGGAGCTGAGTTATTCGTAGATAACGATATAGTGTTCTTTCTTTAGGCGTGAGATCCAACGGTCTCGTAATCGTTCCCGTTCTTTGGTGATCAGGGAGTTCTTGATCTCTGTGCGAACCTCGTCAAAACTTTTATAAGCCGACTGTCGCCGAGCCTCGACTTTTACAATGTAGAGGCGATTGTCGGCTTCAATAATTTCACTGAGTTCGCCAGCAGGAAGCATCTTTAGGGGCTCCTGCAGTTCCGGCCGAACATCTTTCGGCTGCATCCAGGGGAATGCACCCCCGTCGGATGCACGACCTCCTTCAGAAAGTTCTTTGGCGGTGGTGGCAAAGTCAGCTCCATCCAGAAGACGCTGGCGAATAGTTCGGGCCTCTTCCAGTTTTACAGCCTGATCCTCAGGCGTTTCACCCTTGTTGAGTACAATAATGCTGTACTTTACCTTTTCCGGAATAAAGTAGGCGTCTTTGTTCTTATCATAGGTTTCGCGCACCGTCTGAGGGGTGACGCGAGCACGGCGAGAGACTTCCTCATTTATAAGCATTCCAACTGCCATTTGTTCGCGAATCACTTCCATATACTCCGCATGAGTCTTTTTCTGTTTCGCAAGTACCTGCTCAAATAGGGCTTTATCACCCTTAAATCGTTCGTTAATAACGCGTCGAATTTCATCATTCACATATTGATCTGGAATATGTCCACCTTTGGCCTTAAAGGCTTCCATAATCAGGGCTCGTTCGATCAGTTCATTTCGGGCTCGGATATAGGCTTTTTCCAGCTCTTCTTCGAGTTGTGCGCCTTGATAGGCTCGATAGAGTTCCGGAAGTAGCGGAGCGAGGGACTCGCGTACTTCTCCCCGAGTAATCACCCGGGCATTTACCTTGGCTGCGTAGCCATCTATATCGATAGAAAGAGGACTTGCCGGTACGTTGGTGGAAGTCTGTCCAAAAGCGGTAAGAACAACGGTGGAAAATATCAGAATATGCAATAAGGATTTCATAATCGAAGTACCATAAATAAAGGGCTCGAAAGGCGCAATGCCAAACCGGAGGCATGAGCCGCTTTTACAGATGAGAAGACTTCGAGCAAAGATACGGTGGTATGGAGAATTAAGTTCGTTTCTGTTTCTTTATGAGACAGCAGTTCGATTTAGCGTTGAGGAGGGGTAGGATAAATCTGGTTGAGGATAAGATTGCTGATACCCTCAAGCGCGCCGAGGTGGGGTAAAATTTCAAATTTGATCTGAGGATGGGTTGTCTGCTCGTTTTCAATGAGTTTTGGAATGTCTTTCACCACATGCGTCCCCGCTGTGAGGAAGTAGGGAAATACTTTAATCTCTGTAGAGCCTCGGTTCACGAGATCGGATACCGCGGAGGCAACCTGTGGGGTGGAGATCTCCAGAAATGCGCTGGATATCAGATCAAAGGCCGGCTTTGCATTTTCTCTGAGTCGGTTGGCTAAGTGATGGATCTCTTGATTGGATTCCTTTCGGCGGCTCCCATGGGCTATAACTAACAGTGCTCGCATGTGCTATTCCTTCAGTCGGCGGTTTAAATTATAGTTACTAGACATCATAGGGTGGAAGGTTACAATACACATTAAGAAAGAAAAAAGGCCGTCTATTTGGACGGCCTTTTAAAATCGTATAAGCGGTGCTTATTTGATTTTTCCTTCTGCTCGACGCTTTTCAACCACTTCATTAGCGATGTTGATCGGCACCGCCTCGTAGTGCTCGAAGTGCATGGAGAACGAGGCGCGGCCCTGAGTCAGGGAGCGCAATGTATTGGAGTAACCGAACATTTCGCTCAGCGGGACGTAGCCCTTAACAATCTTCATGCCACCACGATCATCCATAGATTCAATGCGGCCACGACGCTGAGCAATGGTGCCGTTACATGCGCCCATGTATTCATCAGGCGTAGTGATTTCGATGCTCATGATCGGTTCGAGCAACTGTGGATTCCCTTTCATGAAGAGTTCCTTGAAGCCCTGGCGGCCAGCAATCTGGAAGGCAAAGTCAGATGAGTCAACATCATGGTAAGAACCATCGAGCAGAGTAACCTTCATATCCACAACTGGGTATCCGGCAAATGGGCCGGCTTCCAATGCCTGGATGATACCCTTCTCAACAGACGGAATGTATTCGGAAGGAATGCGGCCGCCAACAACCTGGTTAACGAACTCGAAGCCGTCTCCCGGCTTACCAGGCTCGATGGCCATAACGACGTGACCATATTGACCACGGCCACCGGATTGCTTGGAGTGCTTGTAGGAGCCCTCTGACGGAGATGTTGCCGTTTCTCGGTACGCCACTTCCGGCCGGCCGACTTCAGCTACAACCCCAAATTCGCGCTTCAAACGATCAACGATGATTTCGAGGTGAAGCTCGCCCATGCCAGAAATAATAGTTTCGCTGGTTTCCTTGTCGAAGGCCACGACGAAGGTCGGATCTTCATCAGCCAGACGGTGCAACGCTTCACCCAGTTTTTCGTTATCGGCGTTGGATTCCGGCTTAATGGAAATCGAAATAACCGGTGCCGGGAATTCCATGGACTCCAGAAAAATTTCATTTTCTTTTTCGCAGAGCGTGTCACCGGTTTTGGTTTCGCTCAAACCTGCAACCGCAACAATGTCACCAGCCACAGCCACATCCAGTGCTTCCTGACGATTGGAGTGCATACGAAGCAGGCGGCCGATACGCTGTTTTTTCTGTTGAGTAGAATTCCATATGGTGGTACCGGCGGTCATAGTGCCGGAGTAGATACGCAGATAGGTCAGTTTGCCCATGTGCTTATCGGACATAATTTTGAATGCCAGTGCGGAGAAGACTTCATTGTCGTCAACCTTACGCTGGTTTTCCGGATTCTGTGTGCAGATGATCGGCGGAATTTCGTTCGGTGCCGGAAGAATGTTGTTCACGCCGTCGAGAAGTTGCTGAACACCTTTATTCTTGAAAGCCGAGCCACAGAAGACAGGGACAACCTGACGGGAGTGAGTTGCTTTACGCAAGATACTCATGATTTCAGTTTCGGTCAGGTCACCTTCTTCGAAATATTTTTCGAGAAGTTCTTCATCCATTTCAGCACATTTTTCAACGAGGTTGTTGCGCCACTCTTTAGCGGTTTCAACGAGGTCATCTGGAATTTCAGTTTCATCCCATTCTGCGCCCAAGGCATCATCATTAAAGATGAGGGCTTTCATGGTGATAAGATCGATGATGCCTTTGAAGGTGTCTGAAGCGCCGATCGGAATTACAACAGGCACTGCGTTTGCGCCCAACATATTCTGGATACCATCAATCACGGAGTAGAAATCCGCTCCGATACGGTCCATTTTATTAACGAAGGCGATTTTTGGAACTTCATAACGCTCGGACTGATGCCAAACGGTTTCGGACTGAGGCTGAACGCCACCAACCGCGCAGTAAAGAGCAATTGCGCCGTCAAGTACGCGCAACGCGCGTTCTACTTCCATGGTGAAGTCCACGTGGCCAGGAGTGTCGATGATCGAGATCATATGATCTTTCCACATGCAGGACGTGGCCGCGGAAGTAATGGTAATTCCGCGTTCCTGCTCCTGTTCCATCCAGTCCATGGTGGCTGCTCCATCATGGACCTCACCGATCTTGTGTGAGCGGCCCGTATAATAAAGGATACGTTCAGTTGTAGTAGTCTTGCCGGCGTCAATATGTGCCATGATGCCGATGTTGCGGATTCGTGATAAAGGGATTGATCTGGCCATTGCTTTTCCTCGTTAAATTTTTCTCTAACCCATTAAAGGCGCGCAAATATGCCTTCTGCCCCCTCTGGCTTCAAGGTATAATTCGTTAAAAGTTAATGACCTGCGTCGGTTGTTTGCTGGTTTTTTCAAGGAATATTTGAGCGTAAATCAAGGTTGTATGACTTCCCTTTAAATGATGAATAGGTCAGAATGTTCAGGCAATCATCCAATAATCGGACCTGTCGTTCGTTTTATTGTAATTTGAAGGGGTGGAGGAGTGATGAATTCCCGATGGTTTGTATTGATCGTACTGGCGGGTTTGTCGTTCGGGCCGGATGTCAGGTCCGATCCGAAACAGAGCAGTTCTGAAATTGACCGGTTGGTTTTTTCAAAACTCGAAGAGCTGAACATTCCTAAGTCTGAACCTTGTTCCGATGAGGTTTTTCTTCGTCGGGTCTACTTAGATATGATCGGAACCCTGCCAACTCGGACAGAGGTTCGGGATTTTCTCTCCAGCCGTTCCGTCGACAAACGAGAAAAATTGATCGAACATCTTTTTGAGCGCCCGGAGTTTGCGGACTATTGGTCGCTGAAGTGGTGCGATCTGTTGCGTGTAAAGGCGGAGTTCCCGAGTAAGCTCTGGCCCAATGCGGTGCAGGCTTATCATCGCTGGATACGCACTTCACTTGAAAATAATATGCCCTATGATCAGTTTGCCGGAACGCTACTTTCTTCCAGCGGCAGTAATTTTCGGGAGGCGCCGGTAAATTTTTATCGGGCGATGCCCAAGCGGGATCCAGAGGATATTGCTCGTATTGTGGCGCTGACTTTTATGGGGATGCGCTCCGACAGATGGGAGCGCAGTCAGGTTATGGGCATGGCGGCATTTTTTGGTCAGATCAGTTATAAGGGAACCTCCGAATGGAAGGAGGAAATCGTTTTTTATGATCCCTCGAAAAAGTTCAACAACCCAGACACTGGCGAACCGGTAGACACGTGGTTGCCAGACGGCACTTCCATTGAAATTCAGCCAGGGCGTGATCCTCGGAGTGATTTTGCCGACTGGCTGGTAAGGACCGATATTTTTGCGGAAAACATAGTAAACCGCATTTGGTATTGGCTGTTGGGCAGGGGGATTATTCATGAGGCCGATGATATTCGTCCCGATAATCCTCCGCAAAACTGGGAGTTGCTAGACTTTCTCGCTCGGGAGCTGGCGGAGCATGATTATGACCTGCGGCATATCTATCGGATCATTCTGAATTCAAAAACCTACCAGCTCTCCTCCATACATAATGATGGAAATCGGACGGATATTGTGAACTTTTCACACTACCAAGTC
Organism: Pontiella sp.; assembly: GCA_036526075.1. Classification (GTDB taxonomy): domain Bacteria; phylum Verrucomicrobiota; class Kiritimatiellia; order Kiritimatiellales; family Pontiellaceae; genus Pontiella. Next base: position 31,348 of record DATCZD010000171.1, read on the forward strand.
CGACGTCTGGATGCTGAGGTATTGATGGATGCTATCTGTCAGATTACGGAAACAACGGAAGCATATTCGAGTGATATTCCGGAGCCATTCACCTTTATTCCCGAAACACAGCGCTCTATCAAACTTGCTGATGGAAGTATCACCAGTCCGTTTCTGGATCTGTTTGGCCGTCCACCCCGGGATAGCGGTTATGAGTCGGAGCGGAACAATACGCCTTCGGCCGCCCAGAAACTACACATGCTGAATTCATCCCATATTCAGAAAAAGCTACTCAACAATCGAGAATTGCTGGGGCAAGTGAGGGATCGTGGAAAAAAACAAAAGAAGGCTGTGCGCTGGAAAGAGCCACAACAGGCCGCGGAGGATATGTATCTGACTATTTTATCGCGCTACCCAACGCCATATGAAATGCAACTGGTACTGGACTATATTCAGGAAAGTGAAACCCAGATTTCTGCGGCAATCGATATTGTATGGGCACTTCTGAATACGAAGGAATTTATCTACAGGCATTGATCTGAAGGAATACAACATATGAATACAAAACCTCAGTTTGATATTTCTCGGCGGAATCTGATGCGAGCTTCAGTAGCGGCTGGAGCGGTGGGGATTATGCCCGAAATTGCTCTGCCAGCGACGGACGTGGTGCCATCGCGGGCTAAGTCGGTTATTCAGATTTGGATGTGGGGTGGCCCGTCACATCTTGATACCTTTGATCCCAAGCCAGAGGCGGGTTCTGACTTCTACGGTCCCTACAAATCTCCGATTGAAACGAATGTCTCTGGCATTCGTATTTGTGAAAAACTTCCTCTACTCGCACAACAGGCGGATAAATATTCCATTATCCATAGTATGACGCATGGGATCAATGGGCATGAAACGGCCTCCTATGTTACACAGACTGGCCGGCCGGTAGGAGGTGAAGTTTATCCCTGTGCGGGTGCAGTGGTGTCGTATTTTAAGGGAGTAGACGCTGGATACAAAGGTCTGCTTCCTCCCTATATTGTACTGACTAAGCCGCAGGGACGCTTTTCCGAGCCAGGCTTTATGGGACATCGTTATAAACCTTTTGCGACTGGCGGGAAGCCCAATGCCCCGGTATTTACGGTGGAGGGGATTGTTCAGCAGGGAATCGCTGAACACCGCCAGCACCGTCGCCGTGAATTGCTTCATAAACTTGAAACCTTAGGCAAAAAGATGAAGGGCAACGCGGCGTTTGATCAGATGGATATGTGTGAGGACCAGGCTTACGAATTGATTCTAGGTGATGCGGGCAAGGTGTTTGATGTTAAGACTGAAGATGAGAAGCTACGTTTGCGTTATGGGCGGAATGATTTCGGAGCGGCCTGCTTGGTGGCCCGCAAGCTGGTTGAAGCTGGCGTTCCATACATCACCATTAATTATCAGGGATGGGATACGCACAAAAAGCATTTCGATATCATGAATCGGAAGCTGCTAGAGCTGGATAAAGGATTTTCTACATTGCTAGAGGATTTAAGTCAGCGCGGTCTACTAGATAGTACCATTGTCTGGTGGGGTGGTGAGTTCGGCCGTACCCCAAAGGTGCAATGGGATGCCCCATGGAATGGCGGACGCGGTCATTATGGAAAATGTTTCAGCCATGTTTTAGCCGGCGGAGGGTTTCAGGGAGGACAGGTGATCGGAGCTTCGGACAGTAAAGGTGAGGAGGTGAAGGATCGTCCTGTTTATCCATGGGATCTAATTGGAAGTATTTATGAGCAAATGGGCATTGATGGGAGAGCACGTCTGCCGCACCCGCAGGGATTGGATGTGCGGGTTAGTCCTACAGAAGAGGATGGAGTCCTGATTGGTGGGCGTTTGCGGGAGATCATGTCATGAGGCGAAAAACGCTATGGTTGACTTTTATTTTAATCACAGTGTTTTCGTTCCGTGTAGTAAGGTCGGAAGAAGTTCCACATATCGGTTATGCCTATCCGGCTGGCGGACAGCAGGGAAGTTCGTTTGAGGTGGAGGTAGGGGGGCAATACCTGAATGGAGTATCCCATGTGCGTGTGAGCGGAGGAGGTGTTCAGGTTGAGGTTGAACATTATACAGTTAAGTTTGAGCGCAAGCGATTGAATCAGATGTTTAATCAGCTAAGGAACCTTAAAGAAGGAATGGATGGGAAAGAAGGGAAAGAGCTGAAGCAGGCCGAGAGGAAGTTGAGGTGGGTGCGCAACCAATTGGCACTTTTGGATCTTCCGGAAAAGGTAGATAGGGAGAATCGTAACGCGGTTTTTAAACATCTTGAGTTCAGTCACAAGGAGCAGTTTAACCCACAGATTGCAGAACGCCTTAGAGTTCGCGTTACGATCAACAAAGATGCTGTTCCCGGCGACCGTGAACTTCGGGTGGAATCTTCTTCTGGTCTATCGAATCCGATTTGTTTTCAGGTTGGAAATTTGCAGGAGACCCATGAATCTGAACCGAATGACGATCATCAGGACCCGGAGCTTCAGATCGTTCCGCTTCCTTCAGTCATCAACGGACAGATTCGCCCGGGCGATGTCGATCATTTCAGGTTTGATGCCGCTAAGGGCGATTCGATTATTGTGGATGTATCAGCCCGACGAATTATTCCCTACCTAGCGGATGCAGTACCCGGTTGGTTTCAGGCGGTCACGGCGCTTTATGATGAGGATGGTAATGAGGTGGCGTATGAAGATGATTATAAATTTAATCCCGACCCCGTTCTCTTTTTCAATGTGCCGAAGGCTGGAACCTATACGCTTTCAGTTCGCGATTCTATTTATCGTGGGCGGGAAGATTTTATTTACCGTATTTCCATCGGCGAACTCCCCTTTATTACAAGCATCTTTCCATTAGGGGGACAGCAAGGGAAAGATGCGGATGTCGCTTTGGACGGGTGGAACCTTCCTCAAACCCGGTTGCAGGGCAATATTCCGAAGCAAGCGGGCAACCTGCGTCATATTACCGTTGAAAAAGATGGTTATCGATCCAACCCTATGCCGTTTGTTATTAGTGATATTCACAACATAATTGAGTCTGAACCCAATAATACGGATGCTGCCGCTCAACCGGTTACGAAACCTTTGGTGATCAACGGGCGTATTCAGCATTCCAAGGACATTGATGTTTTTAGTTTTTCGGGAAGCAAGGGTGAGTTGATTTCCATTGAAGTGATGGCTCGCCGCATTAACTCTCCGCTCGATTCCGTTATTACGCTGAGGGGGCCTGGTCTTGAGCCGCCAATACGCAATGATGATTATGTGAGGAAGAATTCAACTCACCTGCATCTAGGTGCAGGACTGGTTACGCATCATGCTGATTCCTATCTTTGGCAAAAGTTACCTGAAACCGGCACCTATTTTGTTGAAATTGGTGATGCGCAAGCAAAAGGTGGGCACGATTATGGCTACCGTCTTAGTATAAAGAAATCTATACCGGACTTTCAGCTGTGCATGGAACCCTCTGGGATGAATATTGGGCCCGGCGGAACAGCAGTATTCGCAATCCGAGCATTTCGTCAGAATGGATTTAATGGGAAGATTCGTTTAAAAGCAGAAAACCTGCCTGATGGTTTTTTTATCAGTGAATCTTTTATTCCTGAGGACTGTGACATAACCCGCCTGACCATCACGGCCCCGAATAAGATCGGGGAAGAAGAGCTGAATCCGGAAATAACCGGGACAGGCATGGTTGAGGGCCGACAGATTAAAAGAACTGCAGTTCCGGTTGATGATCAGATGCAAGCGTTTCTCTACCGACATCTGGTTCCTGCACATGAATTGACGCTGGCGCCTTCCTCAGAGCCTCCTCCGCTTTCATTTGAAGCCTGCCTTCCAAAGTCTGGGCTGATTGAGTTGCCGTTAGGGCAGGAGGTTCGGGTTGGATTTGTCGGTCGTGTTCTAGAGGACGGGGTGAAAGGTATGAAGCTGCGACTGGATCATCCTCCGGAAGGAATTACGGAGAATAAGGGATGGATTGGCGGAAATAAATCAGGAGGGAGTCTGGTGCGTGGCTCGATTGTTCTGAAAGCGGAAAAACCGCTAGAACCTGGGGACCGAATCAGCTTGGTTATGATGGCAGTCAAAAAGAAAGGCCGGGATGAAGTACTGGTTCCGGCTCCTGCAATTCCGGTAAAGATCGTCAAATCACGCTAGTTACCAAGGCCCATTGTGAAGAATATTCTCCCTGTGGAAATCATGGAAGTAACTTGAATCATAATTTGTTCTGTGGTTTCTGTGGTTAGAACGATGAACTTAAGTAATTTTAGTGAATGGCTGCAGGGGGCAGCGAAAAAAATCGGGGCACATTCAGCTGCCTGTATCCGTATGGATAATCCACTGCTTAGGTCATGTGTTGAAGAAAATAATGCGCGGGTGGCAAATTGGCTTCAGGCGGGGTTGCACGGAGAGATGAAATATCTGGAACGGATGTTTTCGGAAAAAGCCGATCCGTGGAAAACCTTCCCTTTTGCAAAATCGCTCATTGTTTTAACTTTTACAAATGAATGGGGATCTCCCGAAGCAAAGCACCCGTTTCCTGTTCCGGCAGAGAATGCGCTGCTGGGTTATGTTTCGGCGTATGCTAAAGAGGTGGATTATCATACTAGCGGCCAGTCTATACTGTCGGAGCTGAAATTTCTGCTAGGCTCTGATATTCAAGCCGAGGCGGCCGTGGATACCAAGGCGGTTTATGAACGGCTTTTTGCAACAGTCGGAGGGCTCGGAATCGTTGGCGGAAATGACCTTCTTCGAGTTCCGGGGCGTACCAATGTTCGCGTATTTATCGGGTGCCTTTTTGTCGATTACGAACTTCCGGAAGTAATTCAGCAGCCGGCCATGCCGTTCCAATGTGGAGACTGTCTGGCTTGTATTAAAAACTGCCCAACCGATGCGATTCGTTTTGGGGAGCCGATTGATGCGCGCAGATGCATCAGTTATCTGACAATTGAAAAACGCGGTCTCCTGAATAAGGATGAGGGGGAGATGATCGGTGATTGGCTTTTCGGATGTGATGACTGTACCACGGTTTGTCCTCCGAAAGATAAAATCGATACGCGTATTCCCGTTGATCTAGAGTGGTTGCTTAAAAGTCCTTCTGCAGAACTGAGACGGTTGATAAAAGGCAATGCGACCTCGTATGCAGGAGTAACCCAGCTTCGCAAAAATGCGGTTGTGGTATTGAAGGGAATGCAATCAGTTCAGGCAAAAGAGCTGCTGGAGTGGAGTCGTAAAAATACCGGTAGCGACTTGATCCGAGAGCAGATTGACTTATGGTAAGTCATTTTTAGATGAGGAAAACTCCATGAGCTTTATCGAGCTAGCAGAAAAACGCCGTAGTATCCGTAGTTTTAACCCCGATCCAGTTCCGGAAGATTTGCTTAATGAAATTCTGCGCGCGGGCAATCTCGCACCCACTGCAAAAAACCTACAGCCCTTTTATTTTATTGTGGTTCGTGATGCTTGTAAGTTGGATGAGTTGGCTCTGTCATACCCGGCGCCGTTTTTTCAGGAGGCTCCGGTGGTAATTGTGATCTGTACTGAAGCGGCTTCCGGATGGGTGCGCGACCGATATGATGGAAAGAACTATTGCGAGGTCGATGCGGCAATTGCGATTGATCATATGACTTTGGCTGCTGCCGATCTCGGGTTGGGTTCCTGTTGGATTGGGGCATTTGATCCCGTTAAGGTAACCTCTACGATGAGGCTTCCTGATGGAATTGAGCCTCTTGCCATGCTTCTAGTAGGTTATTCCAACGAAGAGGGACGGGAGAAGGTTCGAAAGCCGTTGAAAGAATTGGTGCGTTATGAACAGTGGTAAGAACTCTCCCTGTGTGTTGGGAATCGTTGGTGCAATCTGGGGCGTGGTAGGCCTTTCTATGATTCTGGGGCGCGGCCTTATCGCTATTTACCCCTATGCCGTAGAGTTGAGAGAATATACCTTTGCATGGTTTCATTGGGTATCTTTGGCTCTCAGCCTGCTATTCATGGGTTATGCTGAAGGTTACAAGGGTTTTCAGCTTAAGTTTTCTCCGCGTGCCGCAGCCCGAGCGCTCTATTTGCTTCGAAATCCTACACTACTCCGCGTGTTATTTGCTCCGCTCTTCTGTATGGGGTATTTTCATGCATCTCGAAAGCGAATAATTGTTTCGTACTCTCTCACGATTGGGGTTGTAATGTTGATTATTCTGGTTGGGAAAATGGTACAGCCATGGCGCGGTGTTGTTGATGCTGGTGTCCTACTTGGTCTAGGGTGGGGGTTGCTGTCCTTCTGGTTTTTCTGTCTCAAAGCCTTCTTCGGGAAAAATTTCAGCGTCTGCCCAGAAACCCTGGAGACATAACTCAGCAGGTTTGTTTACGTTCTATGCAAGAAGTACTGGAGTTGCGCACCTGATTAGTAGATCAGCAGAATTTCTATTTTGTCGTACAAAACGGGCTGCGTTTAGGATATCCGTTGCTCGGATAATCGCATCTTCTGGGCGCTATTCGTTTTTGTGGATGGGCATCATGGATTTTTAGTCGATGATATATTTTTCCAGATGCGTGTCGTCGGCAAGAAACTCTGGAATCAGTTTTTTGCTAGCTGATGCGCCATGTTTATGCACTGAAGCCGGGTCCCCAGTGAGAAGCGGATGCCAGTCTGGCAAGGGTTTCCCTTCATGTAGCAAGCGATACGAGCAAGTTTTGGGCATCCATTCAAAATATTCAGGGTGATCTGTTGAAAGAGTCGCACATTCGGGGACCAGTTCGTGCCGATTTTCATAGTTCATGCAACGACAGGTTTTAACATCGAGCATCCTGCAGGCAACGCAGGTGTAATGAACCTTCCCGGTTTCCTCGATTTCCAGCTTATGAACGCAGCATTTGGCACACCCGTCGCAGAGTGCTTCCCATTCCAATATAGTTAGCTCATTAAGTTGTTTAGTTTCCCAGAACGGTTTCATGATTTCGGGGAGTATTTATCAATGAGTTCAATCAATTCATGCCGCTGGATTGGTTTCGAAATATAGTCATCCATTCCACAGTTGATACATTTTTTCCGATCATCCTTCATTGCGTGGGCAGTGATTGCGATAATCGGTGTTTGGCTTATTGGCTTGTCCATTTCGCGAATAAGGTTGGTGGCTTCAATGCCATCCATAACAGGCATTTGGCAATCCATTAAGACAATGTCATACGAATTAATCTGAATCTGTTGAATGGCATCCTGACCATTGTTTACAGCCTCAACAACGCATCCGGCTTTTTCCAAAATCGTAGCTGTGACCTTCTGGTTGACCAAGTTGTCTTCAACTAGTAACACCCGTACTCCAGGGTGTTTGACGGTTTTTGTTTTTGTAATATTTAAGTTGGACGCTGCATCAGGGGGCATGCTTAAGGGGAGAATGACTTTGCAGGAGAAGGTGGATCCTTCGCCTAATGCACTTGTAACAGCAATGCTTCCTCCCATGATCTCAACGAGTTGCTTGCAGATAGCCAACCCAAGTCCGGTCCCGCCATAGCGACGCTTGGTAGAACTGTCTGCTTGAATAAATTTCTCAAAGATGACCTCCTGTTTTTCTTCGCTGATTCCTATTCCGGTATCAATAACATGGATATTAAGTTCTGCATATTGCGAGTCGTGTTTGGGGTTTTCAATATTCAGTGTAACCGACCCCTTGTGGGTAAACTTGAGGGCATTTGAAATTAGGTTGATGAGAAGCTGCTCTAGCAGTCCTTGATCTCCACGTACATATGCCGGAACGTTATCTTGGCACTCACAGCGCAACCTGAGACTCTTCTCTTCGGCTTGAGGACGGAAGCGATTAAACATGCGGTCGCAGAGATCATGCAGGTCAATAATTGTTTCATGGAGCTCTATTTGCCCCGCTTCAATTTTTGATATATCGAGTACATGGTTAATGATTTGAAGAAGGCCATCGGTGGATTGCTGGATGGTGTCAATACAGTTGATCTGTTCTTCATTCAGTTGAGTGTCGGAAAGAAGTTGAGCCATTCCGACAATGCCGTTGAGCGGGGTTCGAATTTCATGACTCATGTTGGCCAAAAATTCACTTTTTGCCTGACTTGCATTTTCCGCGATTTCCCGGGACCGAATTGCCATTCCTCGGGCATCCTCCGCCAGCTTCTGTGCTTTGATAATTTTAAGTTCCGCTTCCTTGCGTAAGGTCATGTCGCGGGCATGAAGCTGAACGACTTTTCGATCATTTAATATCTGTAGGCTGCTCGTCATTTCTACCGGGAAGATGGTTCCATTTGATGCTATGCAAGCACTTTCAGTCTCACTGCTTTCCCCCGAAAACCATTTCTTGATATTGGCTTGAAGCTCACTGTGATGTGTTTCCGGCGTGAGGTCTTTGATATTTTTAGTTAGCAAATCCTGTTTTTCCATTTTCAAAAACTCAGCGGTACGGGAGTTGGCTGCAATAATTTGTCCTTCCTGATCAATTACGAAAACAGCATCCGGAGAGTTTTCAAACATTTGTCGAAGGCGCTGTTCACTTTCAGCGTACTGCGTTGTGCGTTCTTGTACGAGGTGTTGGAGTTTACGGTTCCATAGCAAGATAAATGCAATAACTATGGATGCAATAAGGGCAACAACAGATCCTCCTATGAGTACCGTTTTAAGAGATGTGTTTTCTCGCGCGTATTCCGACCCTAGCCATTTAGATTGAATTTTTCTCAATGAGCCGGTTTTTCTTGCATTAGCGATTCCTTTGTTCAGCTTATCCAGTAGTTCTTGATTGCCCTTTTTAACTGCCATACAGAGTTCGATGGTCAGTATTGGTTCTCCAACAATTCGGAGATCTGTTTTTCCGCTTTCGTGCATGTAGTTAAGGGTGCTCAGCTCGTTTCCGGCCATGGCATCAAAAGAGCCGGACTCTACCAAATTTACGGCTTCACTAATTGTAGAAACAAATTTTATTTCGGCTTTAATGCCTCGCTGCTGTAGCTCCTGCAAGACCTGTTCAGGCCCCGCGATGACAATTCTTCGGCCATCTAAATCTTCAATGGTGTTGATGGCGGTCTGATCACTGCGGACATATAAGGCTACTGGAATGGCTTTTATGGAATCGGTAAAGTCAAATGCATCTTCAAGTGCTGTTGAGAAAAACATGGCCGTCAAGGCATCGGCCTTTCCTGACAGTACCATTTCTTCGGATTCTTTGGGCGGTGCGGTTTCGAATCGTAGGTTAAACCCTGCATCGGTTGCAATCCATTGGGCCAGTTCAACATTCATTCCGGTAAGCTGGGTCTGTCTTAAAAATTCAAAGGGCGCATTGGATGGCTGTGAAATAAAAGTCAGTTCACTGGCATGTTGTTGTTGAAGGGTTTTGAGGAACGCCTGATCCCTGTCGTCCAAATCGACAGCAAAGCCTGTAGATCCGCTAAGCAGTGCTACACAAACGAGTTGTTGTATAATTCTTTTCATTGAAGCTCCCTAAATAACCTTAAGCACATTGTAAGTTTGCACTTAATTCTGTGGAAGATAAAAAGAGAAAAATCGAAAAGGCGTGATGATGTTTTTTACGTTTGTGTCAAGCGAATGTATTGTCGTGAAAAACCCCTTAATGTCTGGAATCGAACGTAACTCTCATGCAAACTGAGATCTCTTAGTAAGTGATGATGAAAGGAAAGCCCAATGACACATTCTGAAATCAAAAAAACGATTGGCGAACTGAAAAGCGAGCTGGAGCTTACAGCAAAAGAAACAAACCGTTTAGAAGAGATACTTGAATCTGCCCGAGAAGGCATAGAACGTTATACTCCGGACGCAATTCAGGAGCTGGTGCAAACCCTGCAACACGAGGCTGAGGAGTTTGAAGTTGAGCATCCGAGAGTTACCGCTCTAATTAACACTGTAATGACATCGCTCAGTAATCTGGGCATTTAGAAGGGGATTTTATATGACAAAGATATGCTGTATTGGAGCTGGCTATGTCGGTGGGCCAACGATGGCCATGATCGCCAAAAAATGTCCTGACATTCAGGTTACTGTTGTGGATATTAATGAGGCCCGCATTGCGGCCTGGCAGACCGATAATCTTCCTATTTATGAGCCCGGTCTTCTAGAGGTTGTGCAGGTTGCTCGTGGGCGCAATCTGTTTTTCTCCACAGATGTGGATCAGGGGATTCGTGATGCCGACATTATTTTTGTAAGCGTTAATACGCCGACTAAAACATTTGGGGAGGGTGCCGGATGTGCTTCTGATTTACAGTATTGGGAACTCTGTGCCCGCCGCATTAAAGAGGTGTCGACCTCTGATAAAATTATCGTTGAAAAGAGCACGTTGCCAGTTCGCACTGCCGAAGCTATGGAGCGTGTGTTGCATGCGGGTGATAATCCGATTCATTTTGAGGTACTTTCCAATCCCGAGTTCCTTGCAGAAGGTACGGCGATTTCTGATCTAGAAAACCCTGACCGTGTTCTGATCGGTGGGCATCAAACTGCGGGCGGGCAAAAGGCTGTGGAGATCTTGGTGGATATTTATGCCTCTTGGATTCCGCGAGAACGCATCTTGACGGCCAACGTTTGGTCATCCGAACTTTCCAAGTTGACGGCCAATGCTTTTTTAGCTCAACGAGTCAGTTCGATTAATGCCATTTCAGCCTTGTGTGAAGCAACAGAGGCTAATGTTTCTGAAGTGGCGCAGGCTATTGGAACCGATAGTCGTATTGGACCGAAGTTTCTGAAGGCGAGTATCGGATTTGGTGGATCATGCTTTAAGAAGGACATTCTAAACCTTGTTTATCTATGCGAAACCTACGGATTGAAAGAGCCTGCAGAGTATTGGCGGCAGGTGGTTACGCTGAATGAGTACCAGGAGTCACGTTTTGTAACAACAATGCTTCATAGCATGTTCAACACAATTGCCAATAAGCGTATTGCAATTCTCGGATTTGCTTTTAAAGCGGATACCGGTGATACGCGCGAAAGTCCGGCGATCAAGGTTTGCCGCAAGCTGGCGTCTGAGCATGCTACGCTGGTAGTTTCTGATCCGCAGGCTCTCGAAAATGCAAAGTTAGAAATGCCGGAGCTGGCTGATAAAATTGAGTTTGAGAAGGATCCGTACAAAGCTGCCAAGGACGCCCATGCTGTGGCGGTGCTAACGGATTGGAAGCTGTACAAGGAACTCGATTTTCAGCGTATCTATGACTCTATGCAGAAGCCTGCCTTCCTGTTTGATGGACGTAATATGCTGGATCATGATGCGCTCTTTGAGATGGGATTTGAGGTTTATTCTATCGGCAAAGGATATAAAACCCGCCTGAAATAAGGGCGTGCGCTGCATGAAAAAGAAAAGGGGGATTCCACTTTGGAGTCCCTTTTTAATTAGGAGAGTCGTTAATGACAGAAATGATGCTTCCTGCAAACTCAACGGTTTGACCTGATCGAATTTTGCAACGTTTCCGAGTTTCACGTTCCCCATCTACGCTGACGAGC
>DATCZD010000172.1:0-2026 GCA_036526075.1 Pontiella sp.
CCTCTTTCCCGATTGCTTTAATTTTAAAGCGACCGTCTTGAGGGATTCGCCGTTCTGCGATATCGAGTGCAGACATGATTTTAAGACGCGAAACAATGGCGTTCTGCATGTTTTTCGGCGGACTTGGTGATTCATAGAGAATGCCGTCAATACGGTTGCGCAGGCGGACATGTCTTTCCATCGGTTCAATATGAATGTCCGATGTTCCTTTGCGCAAAGCTTCAATAAGAATCGAGTTGACGATCCGGATTACTGGCGCATCCCCAGCATGTTCCGCCATGTCATCAATATTTTCATCGTCGCGAATGCCGCTTTCAATTTCTTCAACATCGCCATGTTCGGCCATGTCTTTGAGAATATCATCAAGTGATTGGGATGCGCTTTCTTGTAGAGCCTTCAGGATGTTGTTTATTTCACTTTCTAATGCAACTACTGGGACAAGTTCCAGTTGGGTGGCGGAGGTGATTGCTTCCCGGGTCATGATGTTGAATGGGTCGGCCATTGCGAGTGTAAGATGTGTGCCGAGTTTATAAATCGGAAGCGCTTTCAGCTCGTTCCATTTTTCTTTTGGAAGGAGGTCCATCAGAGAGGGATCTGTTGAGAATTCCGATAAGGAAATCGGTCGCATATCTAGGTATCTGGCGGTGGCAAGGACTAGGTCTGTTTCTGAAATAACGCCTTGGTTGACCAGAAGTTTTTCGATAGGAAGATTGCTTTCTGTGGATTCTTTTTCTGCCGCGGCGAAAATTTCCGGATCAATTGGGTGAATTTGCTCAACGCATTCTATCAGGCTTCTTGCTTTCATATCTCTGTATACCCGTATTTTGCCATAAATTAAAAAGAAGATTACAAGCAATACCCGTGCCTATGATTGGATAAAGCATAATTTTATGTTAAATAATCATGCTTCAGTGGAGGTGCGGTTTCGGAATTTTATATGGTTTGACTATATTGTGGCCTGAAATTTGCTTCAAAATATTTTTTAATTATTCGAGGGAGTTTTTTTATGACGGATGAAAATCAGCCATTGGATGGGGATCTTTCAGACACCATTGCAATGCTTGAGCAGATTCTTGAGGTGATGCCGGAAGATGGCGTGGCCTTAAAGGCTTTATATAATGCATATCGCAGTGCGGGGCTGTCAGGGAAGGCTTTTGAGTATCTAACCCGTCTTGTGAATGCTGTGGTTTCTAGTGGAGATAAAGAAGAGTTATCTTTTGTTCGGTCGGAACTTGGTGCGTTTGAAGAGGATTTTCCTTTGGAAGTTGAGGCTCAGCTTGCTCAGCTTGGCGGGCCTGTTTCTGGAGAGCTTGATAGCGGGGTTGTAACTTCCTCGGCCTCTGTGGCGGAGGATGCTCTTGTTGATGAGGGTGCCGATGGAGAAGTTGATATTAGTGAGGAGTTGGCTCTTGCATGGAGGCTTCATGAAGACGATCAGTTATCTCAGGATGAATATTCAAGTGTTGTGCATGATTTAACTGAGGTATCCACGAAAGAGTTAGCTGTTCCTATCAGCGTATTGCATGTGTTGGCCGATCGGGGGTTTGTGCAGATGAATCGGATTATGAATCACATGTCATCTGTATCCGGATCTCCGTTTTTATCAATAGCCGACTTTGAGCTTAACGAGCGACTGGTTGGTGTTTTTCCTCCGCGGGTTTATTCGAAGGAGGGGGCTATTCCGTTTGGCTTTGTTGGAGAGGATCTTATGGTTGGGGTGTTGAATCCGCTTAATCACGCGCTAAGTGATAAGATTGAGCGGGTGAGTAAGCGGCGTTGTCACACCTATTTGGTTGCGCCTGAAGATTATGACGCAGCTTTAGAGAAGCTACGAAAGTTGACTTCCGGAGATTAGTTGCTGGGAGCAATGGTGAGTGAACGGGTTTCGCCTTGGTATTCCACGAGAACATCCTGAGAACGGATGTCCGTTAAGCGCACTCTCCCGTCGATAAGCTGTCCGAGTAGAACTTGTTTTCCATTGATGATTGCAAATCCCTGACTATTACCTGTCTGCCTTCCGAATGCG
>DATCZD010000173.1:0-13019 GCA_036526075.1 Pontiella sp.
CTCCCAAAAACGGAAATATCTTCTGGCGGGGTTACTTGTATTGGAATTGGTTTGGATTGAACTGTAACATAGGCGTTTGATGCCGGATTGAAGAAGGAGAGTTGAATTGGGGGGATCTCTTTCAGCTCGGCAGATAGAGGACGAATGGTTTGAGTATAGATTTTTGATTTTTCTTTGCGCTGTGGAAGCGCCCGATCGGATGGGATTTCAAACTGGTTAATCAGCAGGGGTTGATGACGGAGTGGCGGAAATAGAATATTTTCCATGAATGTATCGGAGGAGACAGTAATCGTCAGCGTTATAGGATCTCCGATGCGAAGATTGGTCGGTTCAGCGTTAACCGAAAGGGAAAAATTGCCTACCATTCCATTGAAAGTGTCAGGGCGGTTTTCTCGTGGAAGTGGCTTTACTTCAAGCTTCAGGGCGGGCGCTTCGGCGTAGATACGCTTCCAATTTTCACCATCCGCATTATGGTCAAAAAAAGTGTTATCAAAATAAGCAGGGTACTGAAATGTTGTCCGCTTCCATTTTGAATTTGGGACATCATCTTTCCGTTCTGCAGCACAGAGGAGTGTTGCTTTCTCGAGCTCTATACTCCCGCTTTTTTCAGGAATCAGGATTTTCTTGAAAGAGAGAGTCTGGTGCTGTACTTCTCCCTTCTGATAACTTTTCCGGTCTGCCAGTATGCGGGTTCCCTGAACAGGAATCCCGGTCGTTTGTTTTCTGCTCTCTTTGTCCGGATCATAAAGCTCCAGTACCTGAAATCGTTTGTCGTTCAGGATTGGGAAATTAAAGTCAACGGCTTTAATGGAGACTAGTTGGTAGGTAGTATCCCAGGTTGTAGTCAACACTACCGGTTCTCCAGCAAAAACGGATTGAGCAGACAATTCCTGGGTTAGTGTCATTCGAGCGCTTTCTTCAGGTTTTTCAGCCTCAATGATAACCGGATTGGATGAAACACTTCCAAAATCAAGCGGGGGAATCGTCAGGGTTCCTTCGCGGGTTGGTCGTAAGGCGAATCGGTAATGCCATGTATTATTTACACTGGTTGGCCGACCTTCCACTAACACTGTGCTGTTGAAGTCCAATAGTCCACTTAGGATTGGAGGACGGGGTTTCTTGTCGGATTTAATCGTTACATCAAGGTGAAAGACCTGTCCGAGGAAAACCTTGGTTTGAGAGGTGGTTGCCTGTGCATACTGGTTGGTTGATCCATGAGTGATGCTGGGGGAGAGTAATATTGCAAAGAGTAGAATTTTCCAAATATTCATGTTACCAATCCTTTTCAGCCGACTGGTATTTTCCGGCTTTATTTTGCTTTCGCCTTTCTTGATTGCGGATCTCTTCGGCTAAAATATCCATCTCAGTTTGATTTGGGGGTGGGACTCCGCGAAGTTCCTCATATTCTGAAAAGTTACCAAATGGTTCACCCTCCTCAAGGCTGTCTGAGGATTGATCAGAACGCTTATAATTCCTGTCGTAACTCTCATAATCTTCTGAATCTTCGGAGTCATCATCCGATTGGCTGGGGCTGGCAGGCATAGCCTCAAGTGCAGAAATCAGTTCTCTTAGTGCAGATTGCTGGTCAGGAATTACCATAGCCTCCACAGCCATGAGGGTATGTTTATATGTGGCTTTTAGGGGGGATGGTATTTGGGTTTCGTCCGGGAGTTTAACGTCCTCATGAAGTCCGGACCCCCTCATGGTTTCCGCCAATTCGTAGGTTTCCTGTTTAAGAACCTGCTGAAGATGTCCGACCTCGCCTGTTTTAATCAGTTGAGTTTGCCGAGCAATATATTCTGTCAGTTTTTCATGGAGGTATTGCATCAGGGCATTTTTCTGCTTCTGCAACTCTTCTTGTTTACGGATCTCTTCTGTAATACGGAGGGCAATTTTATGAGAAACCTCCAGATTATAAGCCGCATCGGAAAAGTGGATATCAAGGCGGAGGGCCATGCGATAGAGCGAGATTGCTTGCTGGCAATAGGCGTGCGCCGCATCAGGATTTTCCTGTTGAAGTTTTTGTCCAGATTTGACCATGCAATTAGCCATGTTATACCAACATCGGCTTCGCAGATAGTCTGAGTGCGACAATAGAGCCGCGGCCTTATAAGCCTTTGCCGCAACTTCGAAATCGCCCTTGCGGTAGTGTTTTTGGCCAAGGTTGACGTAGGGCTCTGAAGCGGAAGGGTCCGTTTGAATAGCCTCTTCATAACCCTGAATTGCATCATTAAACCGATTCTTTTTCAGAACCCTTTCTCCCGTTTTTAGAAGCTCTTTAGGGGAAGCAGCCAGTGAGGTCACGAGCATCGCTACCGGTAATAAAATTTTGCGAGCATGTATAATCACGGGCGTTTCCTTCGGTGATAAGTAACTAGCAATATGATTACGGCAGATCCAAGAAAGAGATGAAATTTCTCTTCATAACGTTTTATGGTTTGATTAGATGTGGAGCTTTGTTGGGCATTCTTCATGATTTTTTGATAGATATGAGCAAGATCAAAAGGGTTGGTTCCCACGTCAAAATAGATCCCTTCGGGAATGCTGGATGCCATGTGTTGCAACGTTTCCGAATGAAGTCGGGTCCAGACCTCGACGTTGCCGTGCTTCATAAAGATCTGTTCATCGGTTTCGGCTGTTTTCTGTGAAATGCGGCTTCCGCGAATACGATCACCAATGCCGATAGCAATTAAGCGAATACCAGCATCTTGAAGTTTTTGGGTTGCTTCAATTTCATCCGGCCCTTCAACTTGATCTTCACCATCGGAGATTAGAATGATGTCCTGCAGTCCGGCTCGCTCAGGGTCTCCCAATTTATCCAGTGTGCGCTCAAGCGCTGGAGCAATCATGGTTCCGCCTACGGCAATACTTTCTGGCGAGGCTTGTCGCAATGCCATTCGAAAGTAGTCATAGTCAACGGTCAGCGGGCAACGAATTTCCGATGAACCGGCAAACAATACCAGCCCGATACGGTCACCGGAAAGATCCTCAATGCAATCAAGAATAGCGATCTTTGCATTCTCAAGTCGAGAGGGGTAAAGATCTTCTGCAAGCATGCTGCGGGAGACGTCCAAAAGGAAAATAACGTCGCGGCCGGAGGCATTCAATTGCTGCTCCTCTAGGTTCCATGCTGGGCGTGAAAGTGCCAGAATTATTAAGGTGATTGCAATGCAACTTCCCAAAGCTTCTCTCCTTCTGCTGATCAATATGATCTCGCCTCCGAAAGCCTGCATTGCCTGCTTACGCTTTAATCCAGCATACAAGAAGAGTGCTATGGTGAACGGAATCACCCATAGCCACAGCAGGGCCCCTGGGTTGTAAAAATAGATCGGCATCAGGGGATTCTCCTCAGCCAGGTTGTTGAGAGTAGTGTGTGAAAAATAAGCAGGATGAGACCGCTAAGAGCAAGAGGGTAAAAAAAGTCTCGATAGGAATAAACGCGTTCGGTTTCAAGCTTAGTGGTTTCCATGGCATTGATCTCTTCATAGATATCGCGTAATGAAGCTTCATCGGTGGCTCGGCGGTAAATCCCTCCGGTTGTCTCTGCCATTTTCTTCAGAATGCGCTCCTGAATCAGCGGTTCTGCCTCAACCTGAACAGGACCTTCAGGGGTTTCAATGAGTTTCATTTCCGGAGGGTCGGTAATGGCAATGGTGTGCAGTCTAATGCCCCAGTGTTCGGCCAGAGCAGCTCCTTCCATCGGCAGGTGCCGCCCGCAGTTATTGTTTCCATCGGTCAGCAGAATGATTACTTTACTTTTAATGTTATAATCAGCGCCCCCGTTTTCCTTTTCACGATAGCGCTCTTCAACGGTTTGAAGACGGGCCGCTGCCAGTGCCACGGCGTCCCCAAATGCGGTTCCGTCCTCATTGGGCCGAGATTCAATGTCGAGTTCTCGGATGAAATGAAGGAGGGCGTCATGACTTAGCGTCAATGGACAGATAGTATCGGCAAAGCGAGCAAAAGTGATCAGTCCGATCAAATCATTCGAACGTTCATTAATAAATTGTTCGACTACTTTTTTTGTGATTTCCATACGGCTCATGGAGGTGTCTTTGAACGGCATGGAAATATCCATTGAACTTGAAATATCGACTGCCAATTCAATTGCAATGCCTTGTTTTGGAATCCCGTGTGAAATTTCAGCAATCTGTGGCCGGGTTGCTGCAGCAATAAGAAGAGTCAGCGCTAATAGGTGAATCCAGAATAAGACTGGTATACAGCGTTGACGCAATGTGTGCGGCACTTTTTTAAAGGAATCCAGTGTCGAAAAAGAAAGTGCCTCCCTTGTAGGATTCCTGAAGTGGCCCACGATTAACTTCAGCACTGGGAGTAAAAGCAGAAGAGCCCATGGAAATGCTAGTCGCATGCGTTCTCCCTGCTTTGTTCAATGAAACTTCGAATGGTCTGTTCCATTTCTTCAGCGAACTCTTCAGATGCTGTATTTGAGAAACGAATTTGCTCTCCGGCTTCAAGGTAGGGAATGATATTGATATCAAAATTCAACATTGTTTTATTCAGATCCAAAATAATTTCAGTCAGGGGTTTTCCGGGTGCTGGATAGAGGAACTGATCTTCCAAGTAATTGCGGAGAATGCGGTTCAGGCCATGAATTCGTTCTGTTGGGTTTTCTGGGAGCTGTTTCAGGGCTTGGAGTGCCGCTTCATAAGGTGTAAGGGAGGGCGCTGATTTCGTTTTTCGGATCTGACGGAATTTTAATGAGAAGAGAAGTAAAGAAAGGGCAATTCCCGCAGCTGCAATCCAGTAATTTTGCTTATTCTGATCTATGGACAGGCATTCATCTGCCTCAACAATATCCCTGATTTCAAAATGGGTAAGATGCTCTGGAAGTTGTGAGGTAATTTGAACTTCGACAAAGTCGGTTACAACAGATGTGGTTCCGATGTGAATCTTTATCGGACCAATACTAGCCATTCCCGAAATCGTTGGAATTAGTTCCCAGACGTGGCGATGAAGAAATTTTCCGTTGGGAAGGTTCTGGGGCGGTTCGGTGTACGTATCTGTGATTTCCAGAAAATGAATCTGATCCTCAATGTCCGGTAGGTTAACTTCCGTTCCTTTAGTGACATGAACATCGAGTATAAGCTGTATACTTTCGTGGAAAGGGATATTGGTTTCGCTTAAGGAAAAAATGACCATCTGAGAATCTGACCTATATTGCGTATAAAACGCTGGGTCAGGTTTTTTGGCTACCTGCGGAGTCGCGTTTTTTCTGCATCCGAGGAGTAGAAACACTATGCACGTAAGGCATAAGATATAGCGTATCATAGCGTTTGCCTCCGCTCTCTAGCTCGAAAGAAGCGTACTAGGTCGCGTATATAATCGCGGTCGGTATAGATATCGATCTGGTCTATATTCAGTTGACTCAAAGTAGCTCTAACTTTTAGGTGTCGTGCTCGGGATTCAATTCTGAATCTTTTTCGAGCACTTCTATTGGAAGTATCGATAAGAATCTGTTCACCGGTTTCTGCATCGGACAGTTCCACCAATCCAACATTTGGAAGATCCATTTCGCGGGGATCGGTCATAGTAACGGCGATAAGATCATAATGAATAGCGGCAAGCCGCAATGATTTTTCATATCCGGTATCCTGAAAATCGGAGATAAGAAAGGTGACACATTTCTTCTTAACCATCTTGCTAAGATAATCGAGTGCGCAGGCAATATTGGTTTCTTTGCGGGTCGGCTCGAATTCTAGTATTTTCCTGATAATGTGCAGAACATGTATTTGGCCTTTTTCAGGAGGAATGAAGAGTTCGACTTCATTAGTGAAGATAATCAGGCCGACCTTGTCGTTGTTCTTAATGGCGGAAAATGCCAGAAGACCGCAAAGCTCAGCAGCGATTTCATTTTTAGTTTTTCCGATTGAGCCAAAGGTGCCGGATGCAGACATATCGACTAGAAAAAAAAGCACCTGTTCGCGCTCTTCAATGTAGCGTTTCACGAATGGCCTTCCTGTGCGGGCCGTTACGTTCCAGTCAATTGTGCGGACTTCATCGCCCGCCATGTATTCTCGGACCTCGTCAAATTCCATGCCGCGGCCTTTAAAGACACTCTTGTATTCTCCACCCAACAGGTCATTAACGACCTTTCGGCTTTTGATGTCGATTTGTCGGACTTTTTTAAGCAGGTCTTTTTCGGTGCGGGCCATAGGACTTTTAAGGAACCTCCACCGTGTCGAGAATAAGCTGGATAATATCTTCCACACATTTCTCTTCCGCCACGGCTTCATAGGTCAAGAGAACTCGGTGGCGAAGAACATCGAGGGCAATATCTTTAACATCCTGTGGTACCACATACCCGCGACCGTTAAGCATGGCGCGTCCTCGGGCAGCGATTGCAAGATAAATACTGGCACGAGGGGACGCGCCATAGCGAATCAAGTTTTCACACTCCAGCCCGAATTGTGATGGACTGCGAGTTGCCTGTACGAGATCGAGAATATAGTGTTCGATTTTTTCATCCATAAACACTTCGTCGACCAGTTGGCGCAGGCGGATGATAT
This sequence comes from Pontiella sp., assembly GCA_036526075.1. GTDB lineage: Bacteria > Verrucomicrobiota > Kiritimatiellia > Kiritimatiellales > Pontiellaceae > Pontiella. Next base: position 6,528 of record DATCZD010000173.1, read on the forward strand.
CGCTGACCTCCATAACCGCTTTGACACTCAGGGCTATGTTAGTTTTGCCCATGCGCTTCAGAATTCGATGCTCTTCATCTTTGCTAGGATAGACCACATCAAGCTTGAACATAAAGCGATCCACTTGAGCTTCAGGGAGATGGTAGGTGCCTTCCTGCTCAACTGGATTCTGAGTCGCCAGCACAAGAAAGGGTTCATTCAGTTTGTAAGTTTCTTCGCCAATGGAAACCTGGTGTTCCTGCATGGCCTCCAGTAATGCGCTCTGTACTTTGGCAGGCGACCGGTTGATTTCATCTGCCAGAATGATATTAGTAAAAATGGGTCCCTTATGAGGCGAAAATTCCGCAGTCTTTGGGTTGTAGATCATGGTGCCAATTAGATCGCCAGGCAACAGGTCCGGTGTGAACTGAATGCGGTTAAACCCAGCATGAAGCGTCTGGGCAAGGGTGGTTACGGTCAGAGTTTTGGCTAGCCCCGGAATTCCTTCGATTAAGACATGTCCATTGCAGAGCAGGGCAAGCAGTAAGGCATCGATTAAGGCTTCCTGTCCGACGATAACTTTGGCAATTTCATCACGCACCTGCTGGAGAATTTTACTCTCCGCTTGGTAATGCTCATTCATTTTTATGATATCTTTGTGCATAGCTCAACCTTTCCCAGAGACCGTACAGGAATTTTATATTGGATTCACCTATTAGAATAATCAGAAAACGAACCTTAACAGGACTTGGTGGACAGTCGTTTGCATGATTAAGTGTTTCCGGCGGGGACAATCAGAACACTACACTTGGCATGCTGCAGAACAGATTCGGAGATGCTACCGAGAAAAGTTTTATGAAGTAACCCATGACCATGGGATCCCAGAATAATCATTTCGGCGTCAAACTGTTCGCTTTTTTCGATGATCAGCTTCGCTGCAGAACCTTTGAGCAAGATGGCTTGAGCATTGATTCCTTCTCGGCGAAGTTTGGCTGATATGCCCAGCAGCGCTCCATGCTCATGCTTGATTTCTTGGGCATTCAGATCTCGAGCCAGCTGAACATCTCCCGGCATAGTGGTAAATTCAACAGGATAATCGGAAAACTGAGTAGTTGCACAAGGTATGGCCTGAGCTTTGTCGGATGCAGCATGCAGAATCCATAGTTTTGCATCGAGGGCCCTAGCCAGTTGAGAGGCTTGGTAAATAACAGACTCTGTTCCCTTGGAAAAGTCGATGGCCGCAAGAAGGTTTTTCATAATGATGCTCCTTATTAGAACTGATCCTCAGTTTAAGATTTTTCGAGTACTTGGCAAGGGTTAGGGCGGGTTTGCAGGGATGAATTTTTAGGGGTCATAAAAAAGAATAGATTGTTTTTTTAAAGAAATAACTGTTTTGTGGGCCTTCCTAATGCTAGTTTGTGACGTCACGGGGAGGGGTTGTGAGTCATGTAATTAACAGTCATATTCGCCTACATCGGGATCAGTCGTTTCTTGAAAACTTCAGTGCAGTGCGGGAGGGGCTATGCGCTCTTGTAAGTGCTGGTTATGTTGAAATAATGATGGGACCCAGCATCCTGGCTAACGACATTATTGCCGGGCAGTTGGCGTTGCTTGGACGCCCAGGGTTAGTGCTGGTCAGCGGAGAGTTTGGCCAACGATTGGTACGTAATGCGAATGGAGCCAAGCTCTTCTTCCATACTCTTGAAATTTCCGCGGGCGAATCTTTTCGCCGCGATACGATTGAAAAGGTTCTTAATGCGCACTCTGAGATTGAATGGATATGGGGAATGCACTGCGAGACATCCACTGGTGTACTAAATGATGTCGAGATGTATAAGAAAATATGTGCAGAGCGGAATCTGAAGCTGTGTTTAGATTGCATCAGCTCCATAGGATCAGTTCCACTCAATCTTTCCGGAGTCTATCTAGCCTCGTGGGCTAGCGGGAATGGGTTGGCCTCACCTGCAGGGCTAGCGGTTGTTTTTCATGACCATGAACTTGAGCCGGCTCCGGATGATCTTCCCTGTGTTCTGGATTTGGGCCTGTACCATCAACACAAACATGGAGTTCCTTTTTCTTTGGAACCCCACCTTATTCAAACACTGTTGGTAGCACTGACGGGGCATGATTTGGCGCAACGATATGAGGAGATCTGTAGTTGGTCGAAAACGTTCCGTCGTAAGTTGACGGAGATTGATGCCGCAATCTTGGCCCCCGATTCCTGTGCGATGCCCGCTATAATAACTATTGCCCTCCCGGATGTGCATTCTTCGGAGGTTATCGGCAAGAAGCTTAAGAATTACGGCATGTCAGTGGGGTATCGGAGCAGTTACTTGCGTGAGCGAAACTGGATTCAGGCTCGAATCTCAACCAGCGAATATTTTACGCCGGAGCGATTTGTAAATCTTCTCCGAGAAGAACTAGTGCGTTAATTACGCTGTAGTCGGGCGCTCTGCGATCCATAAGCGCATAGCCGCCTTAATCTTTTTCCATTCCTTGGTATCATTGCGCGCCTTTACAAATTCGCTGTAGAGATGGAAGAACATCTGCCGAAAGGTTTCAATCAAAACCATGCGTTCCTGAAACTTTCCGATGCGGTCAAAGGTTTCGGTTTGTGGAAGCTTCAGGCTACGGAAAATAAAGTCATCGGCATCAAAGGTAAAGGCCCAGGTCTCCTCGCCACGAGCAAAATGAACCTTTGCTTTCTTTAGCTTTTTTCCACTGAGAAGGGCTGTGCGGGCTTCGGCGCTAAGCATTGGTTCGCCTTTGCGCAATGTGATTTCGTGCGCACCTTTCCCCTCCATCACGAAGGTAAGCGGTCCTTCTACCATGTAAGCAATCTCTCCGACCTCCGGAATATCAGCCAATCCTCTGCATTTTTCAGAGCTATACCAGAGCCACATCAAAAATTCGCGGCCGGCAGTGCCATCAACCATGCTGTCATCCAGCTCTTCGGAAAAGCTGGTCGGACCCCAGTTGTGCACATCTACGCGGGAAGCTTTCATCGCAATGGTTTCGGGGTCGGCCGGTTCGGCGCCGCAACCTGTGGTCTGCATGAGGCTGAGTACAAATGCATCGACCTGTTTTTCAGAGGTAGCAGAGGCGTAGATCATGTGGGAGCCTTTATCAAAGACAAAGTCGATGCCCTTGAGTTGCGGCGGCATGTCAGGAAGGAGTCGCTCTTTGACCTGCTGTCTAATCTCTGAACGCATTTGTTGGTTGAGATACTGTTTATCTTTGGTTTCCATTACCGCCATCTCTTCAATGGCGCATTCGGCCTGCAAGAGGGATGCAGGAACTTTCTTTTTAGCTTGTGTCAGAGTTAGTCGCAGATAGCCGCCGACCATGGCATTTTCTTCTGTGATTTTGCGGTCAAGCAAGTGTCGCCCACCCACCCACCCATGTACCTCTTCCTCTGCCAACGTCGCGAGTGGCGGCAGAGCCTGTGCGGAAAATTTATCCACATCCTCTGTACCTAGATCGCGCGATGCAAAAAACATACGGAAACTTAATGCTCCTTTTTCAAACCCCATTTTAAAATCCTCTATTTATCAAGTTGTTTTGCCCTCGCAGAGATGTAGAGCGCAGAGCTTTTATCTGATGTAATTTTTACGCTTTGCAGCTTTTTTTAGAAATACATCTACCAGTTTACAGTAATTTCGGCGGTCGAAGTTGTGGGCCGCGGTTTAAGGCCGGGTATGGCCTGAAAACTTGATCCCCAAAGGTTTTCCACCTGAAATGAAAGGCGCACATTATTGGCGAAGTGGGGGAGCCAATGCAAGCCAAGGGAGGCATTAGCTCCTATGTTGGAGCTGGTCCGGGCATCATTTTCAGTCTGATACTGGGCGCTTTGGTTAAAATAGAAAGAGAACTCTTTCACTGGTTTCCAGCATGCAGACAAATTCAGTATATGCTCGGGGTAGTCTAACTCATAAAGACCATCTGTCCGATTATTACTTTTGTGGATCCACTGGTAAAACAGGTTCAATTCCAGGTTTGCAGAGTGCGAATAGCAGATGGTGGATTCTGCGCCGTAAATGTTCAAAGAGCCGAGGTCCGTTGCTGTACCGCTGATCCAGTCAGAAGCATTTTTTAGCTGTCGGTGGAAAGTTGCTACCTGCCAGTCAAGGCTTGCAGAAAAAAACTGCTGAAGGCCCAGCTCACTGTTTTGCGATGCCTGCATTTGGAGCATCGGATTATTTTGAAGGGTTTGGAAGTCTGGCTGTTGGACTGTTTCGGAATAGGCGGTATAAATTTCGGTATTGTCGGCTACCAACCAGTTTATACCGGTAATGGGGAGAAACTTAGATGCTTCTGAGGTTTGAAATACGCTGTTTACACCCACTTTTACAATAAGATGTTCAAAACGTGCTTTCGGAAGAAACAGGAAAGATCCCCGAGTACGGCTATTCCCATCTGCATATTCATGTTCTGCACTGCTGTGTAGCTGGAGGACAATATGCTGAATTTCCATTGTTTGACCTTCAAGCATTGCGATTCCATAGTGCGAGTTGAGATCATTAATATCCAGTTGGCGGAAAGCGATACCAGACCGAATAAAAGAGTCGTCTAGTTCTCCTTTAACAGCTCCGGCAAAGACGAGGGTATCGATTGTTTCCTGTTTGTTGTGGTCTGGACTGCCGAAATAACCTCGTGTGCCATATTTTTTCTGCTGATAACCGCCTAGTAGATCAACCGTCCAATCATTAACCAAGGTTTTCAGGTGCGCACCGCCCATGGTGCGATTTAGATCGTTCTCATCATAATCAATGCGCCGCGCCTTTTCCCACTCGACAAACGCACCACTGTTTTCTGTGTGACCTTTGAGCGCAGTTCCGTAGCGTTCTTCAGTCCCTATGAATGAACTTTTCTGTAGGCGTGTTGCTTGCCAGTCAGTTGTGTAGGCTGTGGTTCCGATAAGGTGTCCTGAAGCATTAACCAACCCAGAATGGACCTCTGGGGCAGTGAATAACTGTTCTGCAATCGGCAGTTCGGAGTTAAAATGGGCTGACCAAGGAGACTTCAGATTCAGGCCGTTGATTGAAATACCCGCACCGCTATAACTGCTCCCTCGAATCGAAAGATCATGTTGGGCTAATCCCTGTGGGTTGATGTGCAGTTGGATTGGGCTTGCCATTGCTGAAACAGATCCGATCAGGCACGCTAGAGTTATCGGACCGAAATTCATTCGCAAAAGTCCTCAATAGTCTGTTGAAGGGCATAGACGGCAGCGCGGAGCTCATCATCGGTAATAACAAGTGGCGGCATGAGGTAAAACATGGTTCCGAGCGGCCGGAAGAGATAGCCTTGCTCACAGAGCGATTGCTTTATTTTTGCTATTAGGGGTTTTGTCTCTGGATTTAGTTCCACCACACCGATCATGCCGAGAAAACGGAGGTCCTTTACACAGCTAAGCTCCGCCATTGGTAGCATCCACTGTTTCATCTTTTCCGCCATTTCGGCGGAGCGCTCAACGGTATCTTCCGCTTCATAAATATCCAATGCGGCAAGTGCCGCGGCGCAGCCGATCGGGTGTCCGGCATAGGTGTTGCCGTGGTAGAAGGTGCAGTCCTTTTCTCCCTGGTCGGTGAAGGTATTGTAAATCTCATCCTTTACGATGCAGGCGCTCAGTGGCATATAGCCGGCGGTCAGCGCTTTACCGACGCAGACCATGTCGGGGTCAATGCCGGCGTGGTTAAAGGCAAACCGTTTCCCGGTGCGGCCGAATCCCATAGCCACTTCGTCAATAATCAGTAGCACATCGTTGATAGCGCAGCATTCGGCCAGTTGTTTGAGGTAGCCCGGGGAATAGACTTTCATGCCTGCCGACCCAAGACAGAGCGGTTCCACAATGACGCCGGCCAGTTTGCTTGCATGTTGTTCAATGATCTTTTGGCTAGGAATAAATCCCTCGGGATCATCCGGGGTCGGTACGGGAAAAGGGAGCTTGGCCGGATGCGAAACCGCTTTTTCGAACGGCTTGTGGAATCCATCCACAAAGCCGACTCCTAATGCGCCCATCGAATCGCCGTGATAACCCTGATCCATGCCGATAATCCAGTTCTTTTCGGGGCGGCCCTGATTATACCAATACTGGATAGCAATTTTGAGGGAGGCCTCTACCGCAGAACACCCATCACTGGCAAAGACCGAGTGACGATCGGGCGTTGGCATGAGGTCGGCCAGCCGTTCGGCCAGTTCCAGCACATTGGGGTGCGTGAGACTGCCGGTAATACTGTGCTGCAGAATGCCGGCTTGTTCCTGAATGGCTTTCACAACCTTTGGGTGGCTGTGGCCCAGTGCGCAGGCCCACCAGCTGGAAACAATGTCGACATACTTGTTTCCCTTATCGTCGAAAAGGTAAATCCCTTCGCCGCGAACTATGTTTGGAAATCCTTTCTCGATTGCAGAAAACGGAGTGTAGGGGTGGAAAATTTTGTTTTGCATACGAGTTACATTCCGAGTTTGTTTACAATCTTTTCAATCTCTGCGACGACAGGGATGGGAAGATTT
>DATCZD010000174.1:0-5334 GCA_036526075.1 Pontiella sp.
TCTGGGCGGACTCCCTCACCATGTATTTACTGCAATTCGTTTGTAAAATTTGGTTTTCTGATGGATCGGGCCTTGCAATTGAATTGCGATCATCTTGCAACGGGGCACTACGCCTGCGTTAAAAAACTTGATGATGAAAAGTTTCATCTACTGTGCGCCTCCGACCCCAATAAAGATCAATCCTATTTTCTGCATCGGCTAAATCAGAAGCAACTCTCATTTCTGCTCTTCCCGTTGTCTGACATGCCTAAGTCGGAGGTGAAGGCATACTCGAAAGAGCGCGGGCTTCCTGTTGTTCCCAGAGGGGATAGTCAGGATCTTTGTTTTGTGGAGGAAGGTAAGCTTCCAGATTTTGTAGAACAGCGAGAGCCCTCGGTTGTTCAGCGTGGAGAAATTCATGATCAGGATGGTAATGTGGTGGGATTCCATGACGGACTACATCGTTTTACGGTTGGTCAGCGCGGAAAGTTAGGGATTGCTTTGGGCGAACGTATGTATGTGAAACGTCTTGATAAGGTAAATAATGTGGTTGAGGTTGCTCCGCGCCCCGGAGTGATGGAGTCCGAATGTGAGTTGGATGATGTGCATTGGATTTCGGGAGAAGCCCCGAGTGGAGATTTGCAGTGTGAAGTTCGTCCGCGTTACCGTTCCAACGGTGCTCAGGCGGTGGTGACGCTGTCTGAAGACGGTAAAGCCTTTGTTGCGTTTTCTGAACCTCAGTTTGCACTTACACCAGGACAGGCCGCTGTTTTTTATAAGGATGGCGAAGTGTTGGGCGGCGGATGGATCGGTGCAGCTACACCATAAAGATCATTGCCGCGATATAGCAGATGAGCATACCTAGTGCTGTAGGCAAAGCCGTCTTTCGAGATTTACTACTTAATAGCGCACGGGCCATTAGGGTAAGCAACAGGATTAATGAGACGCTGGTCCAGTGTTTTTGGGACGCATGACTCATCAGACTGCTTCCCCGCATGGCCACATCGGCTACAAATACTATCAGCAGATTAAACATATTACTGCCAAGTACATTTCCGACAGCCATATCAAGAAAGCCCATGCGCACGCTGGCAAATGAAATAACCAGTTCCGGCAGGCTGGTGGAGATGGCGAGGAAAATGGTTCCGATAAGGCTGGCTTCCAGTCCGAATCCTCCCTGTTCCGGAGCGAGAGACATTCGGGAGCCCAAAATAGAAAGTACAATGCCTCCGGCAATGATTAACCCGCACAGGCCGAGAAGTATGCTGTAAAAGTGGATCGTAGAAAGCTGTGTCAGCCTGGTTTCTTCCGGGAGGTGCGGGTCGTTTAAGTTTTGGTGCTGACGATGTTCCCGTACCAGCACAACTCCGTAGGCAATTGGCAGAATGAAGGTTAGCCAGCTGGAGTTCACTGCGGGGATGATGGAGACGGGATTGACTAGAAACGCAATACTGAAAATGCCGAGCATCAACAAGCCGTAGAAGGTCGAGTCGGTATGTGAATTTTCCATGTCCTGTGGTTTAAACTTTTTCGGAAAGAGTAGAGGGATAAAGGCCAGGATCAGCAGGTTAAAAACATTTGATCCGAGCATATTTCCGACGGCGAGGTCTGCCCCTTGATTCGGTTCGACCGCATTCAGTACAGAGGTCAGTGAAACCACCAGTTCCGGCAGGCTGGTTACTCCTGCTAAAAACACCAGACCAATCAGACCGTTTCCCAAGCCGGTGCGATCTCCAAGGGCATCGCCAAAAATGCTAAGCTTAATGCCGGTCAGTACTACGAGAGTAGCGGTCGCCATAAAGGCGATCAATAGCCCCGCCTGAGTTCCAATCAGCTGTTCCAAAAGTTGCATGTGAGATTTCTACACAACTTCTGACTCAGGGGATATTCTTTTTTTAAATTGATAGAGCCAGTCTGTCCCGGTGTGCCGACGAAATGTCTCAACTCAATGAGGAAGGTTCGCTAAACCGGCCTAAAAGTTGATTTTTTTTCGTTGGCACAGTCGGTGCAGTAGATTGAGTGATCAAATATGGAGAGATCTATGGATATGAATAAAACCACTCAAAAGGTTCAGGAAGCACTGCAACAGGCTCAGGTGAAGGCTTTACGATATGGCCATCAGGAAGTTGACGCAGAGCATGTCTTGCTCGCTCTGCTCCAGCAGGATGGCGGACTTATTCCGCGACTGCTAGAAGGCATTGGCATATCGGTACCGACGATTGCTGTTCAATTGGAACAGGAACTTGAAAAAAGACCGCGCGTTTCAGGGTCTACAGAAGCTGGAAAGGTATATGTAACTCAGCGTTTAAACCAACTCTTAATCAAAGCTGGAGATGAAAGCAGAAAACTAAAAGATGAGTTTATTTCAGTGGAACATCTGCTTCTGGTGTTTGCGGATGAAATCAATCTGTTGAAGGATCATGGAGTAGAACGGAAGGTTGTTCTTCAGGCGTTGGAAGCGGTGCGTGGTAACCAACGGGTGACTTCTGATAACCCCGAGAGCCAATATGAGGCGCTCGAAAAATATGGTCAGGATTTAGTTGCAGTAGCCCGCTCCGGAAAGATGGATCCAGTCATTGGACGTGATTCGGAAATCCGTGCGGTGGTTCGTATTCTATCGCGGAAAACGAAGAATAATCCTGTGCTGATCGGTGAGCCAGGGGTAGGTAAAACTGCAATTGTGGAAGGACTGGCACAGCGTATTGTGCGCGGTGACGTGCCTGAGGGTTTGAAAGAGAAATCGATCTGGGCGCTTGATATGACAGCGCTGATGGCGGGCGCGAAATATCGGGGTGAATTTGAAGAACGTCTGAAGGCGGTGCTTCATGAAATCAAGGCTTCAGAGGGGCGGATAATACTGTTTATTGATGAGCTTCATAATATCGTTGGTGCAGGACGAACCGAAGGTTCGACTGATGCCGGAAATATGCTCAAGCCCATGCTGGCACGCGGCGAGCTTCATTGCATAGGGGCGACAACGCTTGATGAGCATCGTAAATATATCGAAAAAGATTCGGCTCTGGAGCGTCGCTTTCAACCGGTCATGGTCGATGTTCCGAGCGTGGAAGACACTATTTCCATATTGCGCGGGTTGAAGGAACGCTTTGAGGTGCACCATGGGGTGCGCATTCAGGATGCCGCATTGGTGGCTTCTGCAGTTCTTTCGGATCGGTATATCTCTGATCGCTTTCTGCCAGATAAGGCGATTGATCTGATGGATGAGGCCTGTGCAACTATTCGTACAGAAATTGATTCCATGCCTGCTGAGTTGGATGAAATTACCCGGAAGGTTATGCGGTTGGAAATAGAGGAAACCGCGCTCAGGAAAGAGAAGGATAAGGCCAGTAAGGAGCGTCTAGAATCTTTGCGCAAAGAGCTAGCTAACCTTCGCACAGAGGCTGATTCCATGAAGGTTCAGTGGGATAATGAAAAAAGCGTTATCGAAAAGGTGCGAGAGCTCCGGGAAGGTCTGGAGCTTGCCCGTATGGAGGCTGAAAAATCAGAGCGAGAATATGATCTTGAACGGGTAGCCAAACTCCGGCACGGCACGATCCCTGATATAGAAAAACAGTTGGCTGATGCCGTAACCGCTATGGAGAAGCGTGATGATGCAACACTACTGCGCGAAGAGGTGACCGAAGAGGAGATTGCCGAGGTGATTTCCCGTTGGGCCGGAATACCCCTTACCAAACTCTTGGAAGGCGAACGTGAAAAGCTCCTGAAACTGGATGCTGTTTTGCACGAGCGGGTGATTGGTCAGAATGACGCTGTTCAGGCAGTCGCTGATGCGGTGCTTCGTGCACGGGCCGGTATCAATAATCCGAACCGCCCGATCGGTTCGTTCCTGTTTCTTGGTCCGACCGGAGTTGGTAAAACCGAGTTGGCCCGTACGTTGGCATGGGAACTCTTTGATGCAGAAACGAGCATGGTCCGGATCGATATGAGTGAATATATGGAAAAACACACGGTGTCGCGTTTAGTCGGGGCTCCTCCGGGATATATCGGGTTTGAAGATGGCGGACAGTTGACTGAAGCTGTGCGCCGAAAGCCCTATTGTGTGGTGTTGCTGGATGAAATCGAAAAGGCACATCAGGATGTGTTTAATGTGCTACTTCAGATTCTGGAAGACGGTCGTTTGACTGATTCTCATGGTCGCACAGTCAGTTTTAAAAATACCATTATCATCATGACCAGCAATATTGGTTCACTACATCTTCTGGAGGGAATTGATGATAAGGGGCATATTTCAGAAGGTGCTAGGCATGACGTTATGCAGGCTTTGCGCGGACACTTTCGTCCGGAGTTTCTGAACCGTGTTGATGAGACCGTATTATTTAAACCGTTGACTCTGTCGGAGATCACGGAAGTAGTTGAACTTTTAATTAAAGATCTACAGCAACGGCTAGCTCAAGAGAGTATAACCCTGAATATTAGTAAGGAAGCTGAAGAGTTTATTGCGGAACAAGGGTATGATCCGGTTTATGGAGCACGTCCGCTTAAGCGCTTCATTCAGCAGAATTTGGAAACTCCATTGTCCCGCAGTATTGTTGGAGGCGAGCTTTTAGAAGGTTCAACGGTGACGGTTGAACTGGAGCATGGAAAGTTGACCTTCCGGTAATGAGGGTTTGCTTTCGGGTGCCCAACTCCATTACGAATTAGGTAATACAAACCAAGGAGCTCTCATGACCAAGCAAGACAAACAGTTTCTCGCCGACCTTATTAACAGCATCAGTCCGTCCGGTTACGAAGGCCCGGTGGCAAAAGTTTGGAAGGCTGAGGCCGAAAAATTTGCAGCCAAGGTGTGGACGGATACACATGGGAACTCGCACGCCATTGTAAATCCGGGCGGATCTCCGCGCGTTATGTTTGCCGGGCATTATGATGAGATCGGGTTCCAAATTTCCTATATTGATGATAAGGGCTTTCTCTGGTTCCAGGCGTTAGGCGGATGGGACTCCCAGATTGCGCAAGGCCAGCGTGTGCAGATTATGACTAAAAAGGGCATTGTGCGCGGTGTGGTTGGCAAGGTGGCGATTCATATGCAGACACCTGAGCAACGTAAGCAGGTTTCCGAAATCAAGGATCTTTGGGTTGATATCGGTGCCAAAGATAAAAAAGATGCTGAGAAAATGGTAGAAGTAGGCGATCCGATGGTGGTGGCTTACGGATTTGAAGAGATGTCTAACGGGCTTGCGGCGGGTCGTGCTTTCGATGATCGTGCAGGTGCATTTGTTGTGCTTGAAGCTGCAAAACAACTGGTTAAACTTAATCCGAACGCAGAGATCCATGCGGTGGCAACGGTCCAGGAAGAAATTGGGCTGCGCGGTGCCCGGACAGCTGCGTATGGAATTGATC
>DATCZD010000175.1:0-14488 GCA_036526075.1 Pontiella sp.
TTTGTTTGAAGGTAAGTAATAGAATCAACCTTAACAAGTGTCTGTTATCGGACTGATTTTTCGCCGCGCTAAAAACCAGTCGCAAATGCGGCGTTTGAATCCAGTTGCAGGATTCTCTTTATACCTGTTGCCTTTAATGGCTGCAGGTTTTTTTATTTTCAGGCGATTCGGGTCTTTTTCGATTAGGGTTGAATTAATTTACAATCCTTGGAAAATGGTCGCTCATTTTACGGATTAGAAAACGGTATGGAAAAACCACAAAATATAGCAATTCTTGGACTGGGCCTTATGGGGGCCTCTTTGGCACTGGGACTGAAAAAACGAGGGTTTTCAGGGCGTATTATCGGTTATGCCCGTCGCGAGGAGACCCGGGTTCTGGCGGTCGAAAACAGCGTGGTCGATGCGGTTTTTTCTGATCCGGCCGTAGCCGTTCGTGAGGCAGATATTGTGGTGGTTTGTGTGCCTATATGGACTATCGCCAAGTTAGCGGAACAGATTGTCCCGGCGCTTAAGCCCGGTGCCGTGGTGACGGACGTCGGAAGTACAAAATCTGAACTGCTCAAAATTCTGGATCCTATCTTTAAACCATTCGATGCCCATTTTGTAGGCTCTCACCCGATAGCCGGTTCTGAAAAGACCGGGATTTCGGCAGGCAATCCGGATCTTTATGAGGATCGGTTGACTGTAGTTTGTCCTTCGGAAGATACGCCTGCAGAAGCGGGGGAGACGGTGATTTGGCTCTGGAAAAGCGTGGGGTCGGAAGTGACTGAAATGTCACCTGATGAACACGATGCCATGCTTGCTGCAACGAGTCATCTTCCGCATATGGTGGCCGCTGCGCTGGCACGTTCGGTGGCGGATGGCGATCCAGCGTATAAGGCCGATTTTTGCGGTACAGGTTTTAAGGATACGACGCGCGTCGCGTCCGGATCAGCGGATATGTGGGTGGATATTATCGATACCAATCGCGCGGCCCTTGAGTTCGAACTGGACCGGTTTCATGAAGAGCTGCAGGGGTTGATAAAAATCCTGCGCAGTGGGAAAAGTGACGATATTCGCATGTGGCTCGAAGAAGCTGCTGCCGATCGAAATAAGATTCTTAAGTTAAATCGATTTTTAAAAAGGTAAATTAGCACAGGTTCAAAAGTGAGTTCTCTGTGGTGAAAGATAAATCATGAGTAGTAAAACAATATTCCCGGCCAAGCTCGGTGGTTCTGTAAAAGTTCCGGGTGATAAAAGTATTTCACAGCGTGTCGCTATGTTGGCTTCGTTGGCAGAGGGTACATCCAGGGTAGTAGGTTATCTTAATGGGGAAGATGCCCGAAGTACGCTTAAGGCCATGGAACAAATGGGGGCCAAGGCGGAATTTCGCGATGACGCACTTTACATTACCGGAGTGGCCGGAAAACTGCAGCAGCCGACAGAGCCGCTGGACCTGGGAAATTCGGGGACGGGCACGCGTTTGCTTGCTGGTCTGGTTGCGGGTGCCGGCATTGAGGTCTCCATGATTGGTGATGCGTCGCTTTCATCCCGTCCGATGGGGCGGATTCGTCATCCGCTGGAGCTGATGGGTGCGCATATCGGACTGACTGGAAAGCGCGGTACGCTTCCAATGGTGATTTGCGGTGGTAAGCTGAAGGGCACAGGATATCTGCTTCCGATGGCCTCCGCTCAGGTAAAATCCTGTGTTCTGCTGGCCGGACTTTTTGCTGAGGGAAAAACAACCGTGGTTGAGCCGCGGCCGACGCGCGATCACACAGAAAAGCTGTTTGAAGCGTTGGGCATTCCTATTGAGATTAACGGACTTGAAGTTTCTGTTGAAGGATATGGCCCGGAAGGTCCGTTGCTTAAGGCGCGCGATTTTATCATTCCGGGAGACTTTTCATCTGCCGCATTCTGGATTGTGGCGATTGCGGCGCGGCCGGGGGCTGAGCTGATTATAGAAGGTGTGGGTTTGAATGAGCGCCGCACCGCACTGCTCGATGTCATGAAGCGAATGGGCGCGGATATTGAGGTTGTTGTGACCGAAGAAAAGGGGGATCCCTATGGCACTATCAAGGTGCGCGGAGCCCAGTTGAAGGGGACGGTCATTGAAGGCGATGAAATTCCGAATCTGATTGATGAGATTCCGATTATCTCTGTGGCGGCGGCTTTGGCCGAGGGTACGACCGATATTCGTGATGCTGCTGAGCTTCGAGTAAAAGAATCTGATCGTATTTCCGAGGTGGTGAAGAATCTTCAGCTGTTTGGTGTGGATGTGGAGGAAAAAGAGGATGGGATGGTGATCACCGGGCCGACTACACTGAAGACGCCGGATGTGGTGATTGACAGTCATGGCGATCACCGTATTGCCATGTCAGCGGCGATTATGAATACGTTCGCGGATGCTCCGGTTACAATTAAGGGAACCGGAAGTGTAGATACCTCTTACCCGGATTTCTGGAGCCATATGGAACAGCTCGGCGGACGGGTGGAATAATTTTCAGCTACGCAGAGCTCTGCAGTTTGTATTTTGTGAACTTCTATTCTTCGGCTCATTCGCGGGCGAACGATGAAGAATTTGAATGGAGAGACTATGGACGGTGTAAAGATAATTGCAGTTGATGGCCCTTCGGCTTCGGGGAAGTCGAGTGTTTCTAAGGGGGTGGCCGCGGCGCTTGGATTTATTTATGTAGATTCTGGGGCCCTGTATCGCGGTGTTACCTGGCAAGCGATCCGTAAGGGCGTTGATCCGCAGGATCCGTCGGCAGTGATTGATTGCATGTTTGAAGCGGAGTGGGACTTTTTTGTAAGGCAGGGGGCTTCTACCTTTTCTATTGATGGCGATATTCCGGAACAGGAATTACGTGAAAAGGATGTGCGCGAATCGGTTGCCGTGGTGGCTGCGATTCCCGAGGTCCGCAAGTTTGTTGTGGAGAGTCTTCAGTCGTTGGTGAATTTCGGTTCTCTGGTAATGGAAGGACGCGATATTGGAACGGTGGTGTTTCCGGATTCTCCTTATAAGTTTTATCTGGATGCAGATCCGGAAGAGCGTGCTATGCGCCGGTATCGTGAATTGGTTTCGGCCGGTGAAGATGAAAAGGCACACGAAGTGATGGAGAGCCTGAAAAAGCGGGACCAAATGGATGCAACCCGCAAGGTGGATCCACTCGTGGTAGCTCCGGGGGCGCATATAATCAACAGTACTTCGATGACGCTGGAAGAAGTGATTCAAACCATTACTGATTTTGTGAAGGGGAAAGAATGATTGATGAGGTGAAGCGGGAAGTGATGGCCGATATGCGGGTGTACCAGTGGTCGACCCGTCTTTTTAAGTTGTTTTTATTTACATGGCATCGGCTTAAAATCCGGAACGTGGAATATATCCCGGATAGGGGTGGTGTTTTGCTTGTTGCAAATCATGTCAGTTTTTTAGATCCGCCTGTAGTTTCTGTCGGATATCGTGGTCGTCCGATTCATTTTATGGCGCGTGATACGCTTTGGAATTCAAAGTTTGGTTCCTGGTGGATGAGTGCGGCCGGTGGTATTCCGGTTTCTCGGGGAACCGGCGATCTGAAGGCGCTGAAGTTGACCATCAAGGCGCTAAAGGATGGTAAGGCTGTGTCGATGTTTCCCGAAGGAACCCGTTCTGAGGATGGTGAGTTGAAGGAAGCCAAGGGTGGTGTCGGATTTGTTGTTGAAAAATCCGGTTGTGTCGTTGTTCCGGCCTATATTGACGGGACCTACAAGGCCTATCCTAAAGGAGCTCGGTTTATTAAGCCCTGCAAGGTGACGGTTACCTATGGTCCGCCTATTACACAGGAAGACTTTGCTGCACTGGGAACCGGTCGAGAAGCCTATGATAAATACGCTGAACTGATTATGCAACGTATTGCAGATATTCGCGATCAGGGATAAGCCCGGCTTAGGACGTTGAGGGGGTACTTAAAGGTGCCCCTTTTTGTTTTCAGGATCAGGCGATTTTATGGCACATTCATCGAGCGCTTATGAAGATTCCATTCACTAAAATGCACGGGGCAGGTAACGATTTTATTGTGGTCGATGACCGCAATCAGTTATTTCCGCTGCAGGATCAATCATTTATTAGAAAAATGGCCTCCCGTGGCACCGGTATTGGCTGTGATGGAATTATCCTGCTTCAGACCTCAGATTCGGCAGATATACGTATGCGTTTTCTGAATCCGGATGGCGATGAGGTTTCGATGTGCGGGAACGGGGCTCGATGCCTGGCCCGGTTTGCTTTTGAACAGAAAATTTCAGATCGGGAAATGACGCTCGAAACTGGCGCAGGTATTGTATGTGCAACCGTGTTGGATGATGGCGTTTGCATCGGCCTGACCAAAGCGACCGATCTGCAGCTCGGTGTATCGATTGATTTAGAGTGGACGACTGATTTTATTGACACAGGTGTACCTCACGCGGTGGTTTGGGTGGATGATCTTGATGCGATTAATCTGTCTGTTTTCGGACGGATGATCAGGGAGCATGAACTGTTTGCGCCAAAAGGAACCAACGCTGATTTTGCGGTGGTAGAGGCGGATGGAACCGTGTCGGTGCGTACGTATGAGAGGGGTGTTGAGGGGGAAACAATGGCCTGCGGAACCGGCGCAGCTGCTGTGGCCCTGCTGGCTTCGGAACGCGGCAAGGTCAGGTTGCCGGTTATCGTACATTGCGCCAGTGGCTTTGATTTGGTAGTTGATTCGGTTCATGGGAAAATCACACTGACCGGTGGAGCCGAGTTTGTTTATGAAGGGGAGGTCGAATATGGAAATCGGATTTAGTCTGGGGTCTAATCTTTATAATCGTAAACGCCTACTGACGCAGGCGAAGACTTTGTTGCTTTCAGCTCCGCGTACAACCTACGTCGATCAGTCTCCGATTTATGAAACTACTCCAGTGGATGTGAAGCCGGAGTATCAGGACATGAACTATCTTAACTCTGTACTTATTGTTGAAAGTGACTTGCCGTTGGATAGCTGGTTGTCCTATATCGAGAAAATTGAGCATAGTCTGGGTCGAGAACGGGATGCCGACGAGCGTAATGCACCGCGGCCGATTGATATCGACATTATCTATGCCGGAGATCAGATCATTGATGGCGGAGGGCTGATCGTTCCCCATCCGCGATGGGCAGAGCGCCGCTTTGTGGTGCAACCTCTGAGTGATGTTCGGCCGAATATGGTGTTGCCGGAGACCAGTAAATCGGTTTCTGGAATTCTACGTACACTTCCCCCGGATGACGGACTCTCAGTTTTTGATATAACGTGGTAGAAAACAGATTTAGGAAAAAGACAATGAAATGGACAGCTGCAAAGCTTAAGGCTCTTAAGGGCAAACAAAAGATAGCCATGCTGACGGCATATGATGCGCTGACGGCTTCTCTCGTAGAGGAGGCGGAAATTCCTGCAGTACTCGTGGGGGATTCGTTGGGCATGACGGTGCTGGGATATGAGACTACGTTGCCGGTTTCTGTAGAGGAAATGCTGCATCATACCGCTGCCGTTGCACGTGGAGTGACAAATGCGCTGGTGGTAGCGGATATGCCGTTTATGTCTTACCAGCCTTCAATAGAAATGGCGCTGAAAAATGCCGGCCGCTTTATCAAAGAAGCGCATGCCGATGCGGTAAAGATTGAGGGTGGGGCTATTCGGGGGGCTACGATCGAGTCTTTGGTCAGTAACGGGATTCCTGTCTTAGGGCATATCGGATTGACACCGCAGAGTATCAAAGAAATGGGTGGATATCGAGTGCAGGGTAAGACGTCTGAGCAGGCTCGGAAGCTGATGGATGATGCCATGGCTGTAGAACAGGCCGGAGCATTTGCTATTGTTCTGGAGTGTGTTCCTTCCGAACTGGGAAAAATGATTTCTCAAGCCTTAACCATTCCAACGATCGGCATCGGTGCCGGGGCAGAGTGCGATGGACAGGTGCTGGTATTTACAGACCTGCTAGGTATTAGCGGCAAGCCGGTTCCCAAATTTGTGAAGAAATATGAGCGGCTCCATGGTCAGATTGTTGCGGCCCTGACGGAATATAAAAATGAGGTAGAGTCCTGCGCATTTCCTTCTGACGAGCATTGCTATTAAATGGAAATGATCCGCACACCCGAAGTGATGCAGAAGCATGCACTTGAACTGAAGCGTAAAGGCCTCTCTATCGGGTTTGTCCCGACCATGGGATTTCTTCATGAGGGACATCTCTCGCTTATGCGGCTGGCTCGAAAACAGTGTGATGTTCTGATTGTTAGCATTTTTGTTAATCCCACACAATTTGGTCCAAACGAAGATCTGGATGCGTATCCCCGCGATTTTTTGCGGGATGAACTGCTATGTAAGCAGGAGGGTGTGGATATCGTTTTCCATCCTGAACCCGGAAGTATGTATTTGGATAGTGCGAGTGTTTGGGTGGATGAAGAGTCGCTTTCCATAGGCCTTTGCGGAGCTTCCCGGATCAGCCATTTTCGTGGTGTCTGCACGGTCGTAGCTAAACTTTTCAATCTGGTTCAACCGGATTTGGCCGTTTTTGGAGAGAAGGATGCGCAGCAACTTCGTATTATTGAGCGCATGGTTTACGATCTAAACTTTCCAGTTAACATTATACGCGGCCCGATTGTGCGGGAGCCTGATGGCCTTGCCATGAGTTCCAGAAATAAATATCTATCCGAAGCAGAGCGTCAACATGCACTTTGTCTCAGGGACTCTCTGGAGCTGGCTGGGCGAATGCTCAAAGAGGGTGAGCTTCAGACGAAAGTTATTCGTGTTGCTATGACAAACCTGATTCATTCTATTCCGGGGGCGGAGATTGACTATATCGAATGTGTTGATGACGCGTCTCTGAAGCCGGTCGAGCAGGTAAGTGAAAAGGTTTTGGTTGTTTTGGCTGTGAAGATTGGTTCTACGCGACTAATTGATAATGCAGTTTTAAGTTTGTAGTTAATTGCTGTCGAGACGCTTGCGTAACCAAATTTTTTTTTTGGATATTTTTATTTGAAAGCTATGTACTCATCATTACATTGGTGTCCGCTTTTAGGAACAAAGGTGCGGTAGCCAAGCGGTTAGGCAGTGGATTGCAAATCCATCTAGATCGGTTCGACTCCGATCCGCACCTCCATTTTTCAGGTCATCTTTAATCGATAAAGAGGAGAATAACATGTCGGTTCCACAAGATCTGTTCTACGCTAAAACCCACGAATGGGTTTCCCTTACTGATGGTATCGCAACCGTAGGTATCACGGACTTTGCTCAGAGTCAGCTTTCTGATCTGACCTTTGTTGAATTGCCCGAAGAAGGCACAGAGTTTTCTGCTGGTGACGAAGCCGCTGTGGTTGAATCAGTAAAGGCTGCTGCCGATGTTTACGCTCCTGTATCAGGAGAGGTTGTAGAGGTTAATTCGGATCTGGAAGACTGTCCGGAACTGATTAACAAGGACGCTTTCGGTGAAGGTTGGTTATTTAAAATCAAGGTGTCAGATGAGTCAGAAGTCGATAACATGATGGATGCTGACTCTTATGAAGAGCTTTGCCCGAACGATTAAACGAGTTGTTCAATTGTTTTGAAAGGAGGATAAATATCCTCCTTTTTTATTTATCTTATGAATGCTTGGTCCGTCACTTTTGGTAGTTCCATTCCATATCAGCAGGGTTTGGAAATGCAACGCCGCTTGCTTAAGGCGCGGCAGGATAACCTGATCCCCGATACAGTTCTGCTTCTTCAGCATACGCCAACGGTTACGCTCGGGAATCGCGGCCGCGATAATTATCTTTTGAAAACGGAAGAGGAGTACCGTGCGTTGGGCATTGATCTGTTTCATGCGGAACGTGGAGGAGATGTAACCTTTCATGGTCCGGGGCAGTGGGTGCTCTATCCTATTCTTTATCTAGGCGGAAATGAGGCGGATTCGCACGGTTACCTTTTTAATCTTGAAGAAATTGCACTTAGGACGCTCGAAGATTATGGAATTCATGGCTACCGTCGCGAGGGAAAGTCAGGGGCTTGGACAGATGCCGGTAAAATTGCCGCCATTGGGTTTCGTCTTAAGAAATGGGTCTCTTTTCATGGTATGAGCTTTAATGTCAGCAATGATCTGATGGGCTTTAAAACCATTGTTCCCTGTGGGCTGGTTGGAGAGCCGGTGACTTCTCTTAAAACAATCCTAAACGATAACTGTCCGGATATGGCTAGCGTTCAGAACTCGTTGCTGAATCATTTTTCCGTCGTCTGCAACCGTGAACTGGAACAGTTTAGCGCAGAGGGCAGGATGCCCGATATGCTGAATGAGTTAATTCAGGGTGAGATCCTATGAGTGATATTCCAAATTGTCCGAAGTGTAATTCCGAGTACGCCTACAAAGATCAGGATATACTGTTCTGTCCGGACTGCGCGCATGAGTGGGCTGTGGGAGAAGTGATTGCAGAATCATTCAGTGATGAACTCATTGTATTGGATGCCAATGGGAATGCGTTGGCAGATGGAGATTCGGTGACGATTGTCAAAGGACTGAAGGTTAAGGGTGCACAATCCGATCTTAAGGTGGGAACCAAAGTAAAAGGTATCCGTCTCTGCGAAGGGGATCATAACATCGATTGTAAAATTACCGGTTTCGGTGCCATGAAACTTAAGTCCGAGTTTGTAAAGAAGGCCTAAGCGACCTCTCAATACTCCTTATTCCAGCTGGATACCTGCTCCAGTGCGTGGCGTGCAGTCAGATTGATATGGATAGGAGTCAAGGAAGCATAGCCGGACTCAACAATGCGTATATCTATGTCTTCATCCTCATCCATAGGGTCAAGGTCACCGTCCAGCCAATAATAGAGGTTTCCACGCGGGTCCTGATGCTCGGTAAATTTCTCAATAAAGCGTGAACGTCCCATTTTACCAGCCTTCAGACCTTTTAATTCGTCGGGAGGAACATTGGGGATGTTGACATTCAGCAGGGTTCCGTCCGGAAGTGGATTCGCAATTACCTTTGCAACAACGTCTTTTACTACCTTAACAGCGGTTTCCCAGTGAGGGTCTTTGTAGGTGCACAGGGAAAAGGCTATAGCGGGAATTCCCAGAACTGCGGCTTCGCTGGCAGCAGATACCGTTCCTGAATAAAGCACACTGATGCCGGTGTTTGCGCCGAGATTTATTCCGCTGACAACCAAATCGGGAGGATTATCTTTGTATAGGAAGCTGACGGCAAGCTTTACGCAGTCGGCAGGGGTTCCGTCAACGGCTGTACCGGAAAAACCGTTCTCTTTACTTACTGGGATGGTGCGGATTGGGTCGTAGATGGTGATGGCATGGCCTGCGGCGCTTCGTTCGGTATGCGGTGCTACCACATACCGTTCACCTGATTCTTTTAACGCTGAGTGCAGTGCGGCGATGCCTGGTGCGTGGATTCCGTCATCATTGCATAACAGGATTTTCATGCCGAAAACTATGGGTGAGATCCGGTTAAAGATCAAGAAAGGATGATTGCATCCATGGCATGTGCTGTTCATTCTCTGGGTATGAATCTAATTCTGCTCCAATCTGACGAAGTGAATGACGGGGTCGCCATCCTGCGGGATGAGCGTGCTGTGCATATCCGCAAGGTGCTTAAGGCGTCTCAGGGAAAAGAACTACGAATTGGCCTGTTAAACGGTCCATTGGGAACAGGGAGGGTTCAACGGGTAGATGCAACGTTGGTCGAGCTTAGTTGTACATTTGATGAAATGGTTCCACCGCGACCGTGTATTGATTTATTGTTGGCAATGCCACGCCCTAAGGTGCTTAAGCGCATGTGGGCTCAGTTGGCGGCGCTTGGAGTCGGGAAAATTGTTCTCGTGCGTGCTGAAAAGGTGGAGCGCTATTATTTTGACAGTCATGTAATTGAGTCGGAATTTTTCAATAAGAAATTTATTGAGGGGCTTCAGCAGGCAAGGTGTACACATCTTCCGAAAGTGCAGGTAGAACCGTTGTTTAAACCATTTATTGAGGATCGGCTTGAAAAAGAGTTTAGCGGGCATTTGAAGTTGCTTTCAGATCCTTCGGGAGAATGCCGCATAGGGCGTCTTGAGGTGCCAAAAAAGAATGAGCGCGTGTTGCTGGCGATTGGTCCGGAGGGTGGATGGACCCCCTATGAACTGGAGATGCTTAAGGAGCGTGGTTTTAATTTGGTAAGTATGGGAAGCCGTATACTGAGAACAGATACGGCAACGATTGCTTTATTGAGTATTCTTTCTGAATCTATACCCTCCTAGGACATTAACTGAAAGAGAATTTAATTTCGCCGTGTTCTCTATGGTAAAAAAAGCGCAATTTGGAGTTTTTTATGAAGAGTTTTATTAAATGGATCGCGATTGGTTTTGGAACTGGATCTAGTCCGGTTATGCCGGGAACGGTAGGTACTTTAGTGGGATTGCCGTTGGCTTGGGGATTGATGTTTCTACATGAGTCCCCGATTGTTCAGTCAGTTATATGTCTAGCACTGACCCTGTTGTCTATTCCAATCTGCGGGGCGGCTGAAAAGATTATTGGTGGTAAGGATCCCGGTTGTATTGTGGCGGACGAATATCTGACCTTTCCAATAACGGTTATTGGGCTGTCATCGCCATGGGCTTTGCTGAGTGGATTTGTGCTACACCGTATTTTTGATATTACCAAGCCACCGCCAATCAAACAGCTTCAGCATATTCATGGCGGGTTCGGTATTACAATCGATGATTTTTTAGCCGCGCTGATTGCGCTGGGCCTTAATCATCTTATTTTCAGCTTTATCGGCTAGTGCTTTTTTCTACCGATTTTATAAGGGCCTGAAAATCCTCATGGCTCCGTAACTGATCAAATTCTTCATCATTCATGTAAAGCAGCGCCTTGTGAGGGTCGCTTAGCTGATAAGCACGTTGCAATGCAGCAATTGAGGCATCAAAATTACCTAGCTTCTTCTCCACGCGTGCCAGCACGGCATAGAGGCTTACATCATTCGTTATTTTTTCAGACAGAATTCGAAGCTGTTCTCCGGCGAGTTCCCAGTTTTCGATTTTGGTCAGGTAGAGCGCAAAGTCGTAACGGATGCCGGTGTCCTCTGAGCGAAGATCGAGATAACGTTCATAAGCTTTAATGGCTTCGTCTTTATTTTCCATTTTCTTGTAGAGGCTTGCCTGATTCTTAAATGCTTCCGCGTAAGCCGGCTTTAGTTCCAGAGAGCGGTTCAGATACTTCTCGGCATCTGCATATGCTTCGCCCTCAATACAGGCCGCACCAAGGTTATTCAGGACATCGTAAGGCAGGTCGGCGTCACTAGCGCCTTTAAGCAATTCGATTGCCTTATCGAACTGTTCGAGTTTAAAGTAGGCCATGCCGAGCGGGACTTTCACTCCCTCCAGATTTGGCAGAATTTCCAACGCGTTTTCATAGTATTCAGCCGCTTCACCATGCTCGCCGACTTCGGCGGCTTTTTCGGCAAGGATTACATTAAATGCGGCCTTTTTAAGCCAGGTTGCATTGAATGGCCGTTCACCTTCTCCATCCCACTTGGGATCGGCATATGCATGGGAAAAATCCAGGACCCACTGCGCTTCGGCTTCCAACGAATAGCGAGGAATATATTCTTGGGTGATCGCTTCAGGGGGGGGAGGTGTTGTGTAAGAACTCAGCTGTTTCCGAACCAGAATAATCGCAAGACCCAAAAGCAGGAGCATTATTGCAGTTCCCAGAGCCATGCTGGTAAAGTGGTGAATGCGAATATCGCGTTCGCGCTCTTTAGTAATTTGAGATGAAACCTGCGGAGTATAATCATCCTTGTTGGAGTGATCAGTTGCGTAAATATCCTGCAGATGATGGCGTTTTCCTGGTTCCATAAATTTTTTCCGGGGTTTACATAAAGGAACAGGATTTTTTATGAAGTCCGGAAATAATGCAATTCAAATGTGAATACAGCTTGTTGCTGGGGGCTATGGTGAGTTTTGAAGTTTCCGTAAAATTTTCGTCCACGAGTCCGATCAATGGTGTTATAAACGAGGACTTTAAACGAAACGGATAAAAATGGCCTCCGGCATTGGAGTGCTCAAAGTAAGGAATAACCATGTCCAGTACGATAGGAACTCTTTATAAGGTATCGACATTCGGGGAATCACACGGCAAAGCGGTCGGAGCTATTGTGGATGGTTGTCCTGCTAATCTAAAGTTGAGCGAAGAAGATATTCAGCCGCAACTGACCCGCCGCCGTCCGGGGCAGAGCGATATGACCACTGCACGCGATGAGGCTGATAAGGTCACCATTCTTTCCGGGGTGGAAAATGGAAAAACACTCGGTACTCCGATTGGTCTGATGGTGAACAATAAAGATCAGCGCCCCGGCGATTATGGCGAAATGAGCAATGTTCCGCGCCCATCCCATGCCGATTTTACCTACCAGATGAAATATGGAAACAGGGCTTCCAGTGGAGGCGGCCGTTCCAGTGCGCGTGAAACTATTGGTCGTGTAGCCGCCGGCGCTATTGCTGAAAAATGGCTGGCGGAGCAGTTTGGTACCAAAATTGTTTCATGGGTTAGTTCAGTCGGTAATGTTGATGCGCGTGATATGAGCGCGGAACACCTGACCAGGGAGCAGATTGATTCCAATATTATCCGTTGTCCGGATGAGGCCGCTGCAGAGAAAATGATTGAAGTGGTGAAGAAAGCCAGCCTGCGTAAGGATTCGGTAGGCGGCGTGTTAACCTGTGTTGCCCAAAATATTCCGGTGGGTCTTGGCGAGCCGGTCTTTGATCGACTAGAAGCAAAGCTCGGTCAGGCTATGCTTTCGATTCCGGCGACTAAGGGATTTGAGATCGGTTCCGGTTTTGCCGGCGCGCGTATGTTCGGTTCTGAACACAACGATCCGTTTGAGCTTAAAGCAGATGGCCGTTTAGGAACTTCCACCAATTATAGCGGCGGCGTTCAGGGAGGAATTTCCAACGGGGAATCATTGGTTTTCCGTATTGCATTTAAGCCGCCTGCCACGATCGGCCTGGCGCAGGAAACCTCCACCTTTGAAGGAGATTCAACCGTGCTTGAGGCGAAAGGACGCCATGATCCATGTGTGGTTGCTCGCGCGGTTCCTATTGTTGAAACCATGACTGCTTTGGTGCTGATGGATTTTGTTTTGCGTCAGGCTTATCGTAACACATAAGTATGAGCGGATTGTTCCAGCTAGCCTATCTGGGTCCCGGTGGACCGGAGCTTCTCTTGGTGATGTTGGTGCTGTTGCTGCTGTTTGGGGCCAAGGATGCTCCGAAGGTTTTTCGGAAGATCACGGAGTTTTTAAACCAGTTGCGCAGTACGGCGGATCATTTTAAGCGTGAGATCATGTATAGCGATTTAATGCATGATGCTCCGTCTGAAATCGATGATTCTTATGAACGATACGATGGGGCTGAAGATGATCATCATGTGGAGGTGACTGAGGAGCCCGGAGAGTGCGATGATCGGAAAGATTAAATCGGTTCGAGAGCGCTTTCGTTATGATGAAAGTGAAGCACCACTCCTTGAGCATCTCGAGGATTTCCGGAAAACAGTAATTCGCTGCCTGATTTGTCTGGCGACAGCCATGCTTCCATGTCTTTTTTTTGCGGATCACCTGATTGCCGTTCTGCGCGCGCCGGCTGAACCCTACATTGAAAAGAGCGTGGGAGAACAGTTAGATCACACGGTGCTGAAGTTGCGTGTCAAAGCCGATAATTTTGCTGATAAACCTAATAGAATGACCGATGAGGACTACTATTCTATTCCGGCTGAGGTTGAAGGTCATACCGTAGATTCTCGACAGGGAGTGATTCGGCTTCAGTTTTCCGAGCCGGCAGCCGCTGTTAAAATGTGGCTCAGTGTAAGTTTTTTCGGCGGCGTGTTATTGAGCCTTCCGCTTTTGGTGTTCTTTATTGGCCTGTTCGTTATGCCGGGAGTCAGGGAGAATGAGCGTAAGCTGATGACCCGCGTGGCATTCTTTTCCGGTGGCTTGTTTTTGCTCGGGATATATATGGGTTACAAGGTGACCCTTCCGTTGGCGCTTGGGTTGATGTTGAAAATTGGAGCACAACTGGGTGGAGAATCGATCTGGTTCTATAATAAATACATTGCATTTGCGCTTCAGCTACTGCTCGGCTTTGGCCTGGCGTTTCAGCTTCCGGTTGTTATTTTGATCCTCGGTAAAATGGGGTTGTTGAATTCCGGTCAGTTACGTGAAAAACGACGTCATGTCATTGTCGGGCTTCTGGTTCTTGCGATGTTGCTCACACCGCCGGATGTATTGACTCAGCTTCTGATGGCGGGTCCCTTGATTTTAATGTATGAGTTCTGTATATGGTTTCTTCACTTTACCGGTAGCCGTTCGGCGGCGGTAACCGCGGATGATAAAATGGATAATTCAAGCGAGGAGTAGGGGATATGAATACATTGGCACTTGGTATGCCGGGCGGACAGGAAATGCTGGTTATCGCATTTATAATTCTGCTTCTTTTTGGCGCGAAAAAACTTCCGGAGCTTTCGCG
>DATCZD010000176.1:0-12493 GCA_036526075.1 Pontiella sp.
TATGACCCCCTATGTCATTACAAACCAAGAAGAGGCCAAGCAGCAAACAGAGCGCCTCTACAAAGGGACCACGCTTAGTCCTGAAGACTGGACTGAAAACAATTGGTCTGCCAGCCCTCTCCGTTTTCTTGATGACGAAGATCTTGAGAAGAAGGAGAATCAGAAAAAGCAAAAGAGAAAAATAGAGCATAAAAAGGCGACGAAAGTGCCAGCCGTTGATCATCGGGAACAGATTCTTCAGGCGATCGATGAGGTTGAGTAACAGTTTTATAATGCAGTCAGTTCACTTTATTGGTATCGGCGGGGTCGGCATGAACGGTCTTGCCCAGCTCGCCGTCCAATCGAAGTATTTGGTCAGCGGATCAGATCGCGCCTACACCCCTGAAGCGGAGCCCTTCTGCAATCTTGAAAAACTCGGCATAAAAATTTATCCACAGGATGGTTCGGGGATTACGGACAAAATCTCCGTGGTGGTTTTCAGTACTGCTATTGAAACCGACAATCCGGACCTAGTAAAAGCAAGGGAATTTAATATTCCTTTACTTCACCGGTCCGAGTTTCTGAAGGATCTTGTCGGCGATGATGAATTGATTGCCGTGGCGGGGACAGCAGGGAAAACCACCACCACTGGAATTCTTGGGTGGGTGTTTGAATGTCTTGGAAAAGATCCCTCTGTTTATAACGGGGCTGCAGTTTTAAACTGGAAGACCAGCTCAGCTCTTGGAAATATACGAAGGGGATCTTCCAATCTTTGGATCATTGAAGTGGATGAGTCGGACCGCTCCTTACTAAACTTCAAGCCAACCCACTCAATCATTACCAACATATCCAAAGATCACTATGAATTGGATGAGCTGTATACTATGTTTAACCAGTTCGAACAGCAAACTTCCGGTATTACCATTCGAGGTTCCTCCTTAGAAAATCCTCAGATTAAGATTCCGATGCCGGGGACTCATAACAAGAAAAACGCTCAATGTGTTTTGGAGCTCTGTCAGGAGTTAGGTTTGGATTGTGATCGAGTGCTGGATGCTATTTTAAAATTTAAAGGCATAGAACGACGGCTTGAAATTGTAGGGGAAGCCAACGGCATTACCGTGATCGATGACTATGCACACAATCCAGCAAAAATATCAGCAGCCTTATCAGCTATTGCCGGAATATATGAAACCGTTCACGCCTTCTGGCGTCCTCACGGTTACGCGCCTCTATTTAACGGGCTGGAAGAATTTACTGAGGTATTCACGCAACACTGGAAAAAACATGGAGGTTCTATTTTCATCCTTCCGGTCTATTATGTCGGTGGAACAGTTAATCGCACAGTCTCGGCTGAAGACCTAATAAAGCGGCTGAATTCCGCTGGAGTGCCGGCAGAAGCTGTGCAAGATTATGGTGTTTTACAGAATAAACTAAAAGCAAGGGCTTCAGCTGGCGATGCAATTCTCGGCATGGGCGCCCGTGACCCTGAATTACCTCTTTTTGCCAAACGATTGCTAAACACATGGAAAATATCCTAAAAATTGAAAGCCTGCAGAATCCCCGCGTTAAAAGCGCACTTAAGCTCCGGAAGAGCAAAATTCGTAAGGAAACAAAAACCATGTTGGTCGAGGGGCATCGTGAAGTTTTTCGAGCCGTAGAAAGCAACTGGCAGTTTATTGAACTCTATTTCTGTCCGGAACTTTATATTAATCCGGATACAGAATATTTAATTTCAAAAATCATCGAACGTGGCATTCCAGCATTCCTCTGCACAGAAAAGGTTTTTCGAAAAATGTCATACCGGGAAAATCCGGACGGTATAATGATGCTTTCTTCTCTAGTGGGAAAGACATTGGACGAGCTCATTCTTCCGGAAAACCCGCTATTGCTTATTGCTGAGGGTCTTGAAAAACCCGGGAACCTGGGAACTATTCTAAGGACCGCTGATGCCGCCGGTGTGGATGCAGTCATTGCCTGCGATCATAAAACAGACCTTAGTAATCCGAATGTTATACGAGCTAGTATCGGTACACTTTTTTACATCCCGGTGGCTGAAGCCTCAACTGAAGAAATTACCCAGTGGCTAAAGAAAAAAGGAATTCAGTCATTGGCGGCAGTACCCGGAGCGTCAGCCGAATATACTTCTGTAGATATGCAATCAGGGACAGCCATTGTCGTGGGAGCTGAAGATGAAGGACTTTCCGATTGCTGGAAAACGTATGCGGACCAACAGGTCAGTATCCCTATGCTAGGCCGCAATGATTCACTCAATGTTTCCACAGCAGCAGCCATTCTGTTGTATGAGGCCCTACGCCAGCGACGCATATAAACTTTTATTAAAAACAGTATTCCTCTTTTTTAAAGCTCTTTATTGCTTAATCACCCATCAGATAAATAAGTATTTGTTTATAAAATATATTTACAAAAAAAGAGTCTGATCCTATCTTTCAAGAAATGAAAGGAGGTAGGCTAATGGCTACCAATCCAGCAGGAAAAGGAACTAAAACCATCGGCATTAACATGAAGCTAGATATGGCTCGTGAACTGGAACGGCGTGCGGCCTCGATGCAACTCTCTACTGGTGCATACTGCAAAATAATCCTTGGTGAGTGGATCAAGTCCGGGAACAAGCTCAAACTTCAGGAAATGTAAAAAACCGTAACCACCTTGCAAACCGGCTTATCTGAAAGAGATAGGTCGGTTTTTCTGTTTTAAAGGAACGGCATGTCGAATTTACCTAGCATTGCAATTGTCGGAACAGGTGCTGTAGGCGGTTTTTACGGCGCTCTACTCCAACGCGCAGGATTTACTGTACATTACCTCCTGCACAGCGATTATGAATATGTTTGTAAATATGGTTTAACCATAGAATCCAGTTACGGTGATTTTACGCTCCCCATTGTAAACGCCTATAATGATCCTAAAAAAATGCCCCGCTGTGATGTTGTTATTGTAGCGCTTAAAACTACAGCAAACCACATCCTCAAGGATGTTCTTCCCCATCTTATTCATGAGAACAGCCTTATGCTTACGCTACAGAACGGCCTAGGGAGTGAAGAAACAATAAGTTTGATTACCGGATCAAAAAATATTTATGGGGGACTTTGTTTTCTCTGCTCAAATAAGGTTGGTCCAGGTCACATTCGCCACCTTGACTATGGGTTAATCACAATTGGTGAATACCGGTCCGATAAACAGCCTGGAGGAATAACACCAAAGCTGGAAAAACTTGGAAACACTCTTCAATCGGCGGATATACCTATTCGTTTGGAAAACGATTTAATGCTGGCTCGTTGGAAAAAACTGGTCTGGAACATTCCTTTCAATGGACTTTCTGTTTTGCGCAATGAGTTAACGGATCGGTTAATCGGAAATCCTGAAACACGCGCCCTCTGTCGAACTCTGATGGAGGAAGTAGCTACTGCTTCAGCCGTCTGTTCCCGACCAATAGGATCGGGATTTATAGAGAAAATGTTGCAGGATACAGAAAGAATGAAGCCATATGCTCCCAGTATGAAACTTGATTTTGAACGAGGACACATAATGGAAGTTGAAAGTATCTATGGCAACCCTCTGCAGGTAGCAAAAGCATGCGGAGTATCCATGCCGGAAACAGAAAAACTGTACCAAAAGTTACAGCATCTTAACTCCAATATTTAGACAGTGTTGCAATACTGCGCGCGACATGCCTTAATTCACCAAATCAAAGAGGGTATGTATGATTAATCTGGAGTTTACTGAACACCGCGTCCAAGAAATACGCGTTGCGAATAATAACCTGTTTGAACTGGTTTTAGAACGAAGCGGCTTAGAGTTTATCCCTGGGGATTGCACAGCTATTTACACATCAGATGGGAAATCAAGGCCCTACAGCATTTCATCTGGGTCATCTGAAAACGAGTTACGCTTTTTAATTCGGAAAATGGAAGGTGGTGAAGTTTCTCCCTGGCTGATGGAACGCTCCTCTGGTGATATGATCCGGATTGCCCCACCCTTCGGTTGGTTTCGTCCGGGACAGGAGATTAATGGGGCCCCATTTGTTTTTATAGCAACAGGAACGGGAATAGCGCCCTTTCTCTCCTATCTGAACACCTTTAAAACCGCACCAAGTCATTGTCTATATGGCGTTCGGCGAGAAGCAGATATTATCGGTCTGGACAAACTGAAGAACGCTTGCCCTACTCAACTTGCCATATCACGTGAAGCGAGTAATCTGCATCACAACGGGCGCGTTACGGATCTGCTTGACACCCTTCCACTAACCTCTGAAATACATTATTACTGCTGTGGACTGGAAAGTATGGTAAATGAAGTTTCTGCATGGTTGCAATCACATGGCGTCGACCTCCAAAAAATACACCGTGAAGTTTTCTTTCACGGTTAGTCTGCGTAAATTTATACGGCAGATATTTGCTTAGATAGCAAGAATCCCATAGCTTAGCGTAATGGGTTTATTTGGTAAAAAATTTACAGTTGTAGTGGCCTGCAAGGCCAACATCACACGCAGTGCCTATTTGCACGGATATATGGAAAAATATTTGAAAGAATATTATCCTTATGCTCGAAAAAAAATCCGCATTCTTTCTGCCGGAGTACAGGCCTGTTCAGGAAAATCGGCCAGTTCAGTTGTTAAGCATGTAGCTCGAATCAATGGTTTTAGCCTCAATGGACACCACTCAGATCCCTTCACAAAAAAGCTCGTGAAAAAGGCGGATGTGATTCTGGTAATGGAACAGTGGCAAAAGGAGATGCTTCAGGAGCGAATCCCTCAGTCAAAGGGAAAAACCTTCGTTATGATGGAATATTTGTGGAATGGTGATAAGCAGGATATCCGAGATATTCCTGACCCCACTGGCCAAGGTACAGGTGACTATGAAGAGTTTATTGATATAGCACACTCAGAGGTGGAGCGCATATTCCGCGAACTGGGCCGTGAAGGTGTCATATAGGAATTACCCGTTAAAAATACGCTGATAATCCATCCACTCCTCATAGCGCTCTTCAATCACAGCAAGATCCAACTCATTATCGGCATCAAGAGCAGCTCCTCCAAAATGGGTGTATACAACCTGAACCCGAGCCCCTATCGCATTTCCTATACCTTCTGAAAGACGGTTAAACCCGACTAGCGATCGAAGTCGATCCGATAGTTGAGGATGTCCATGACGATCATAATAGAGAGAGAGTTGCATTAGAGTAAAAGTACGCAACCCCTTCATCATTACAAATCCGTGCGTCAGCATGGAAAAAAGAAGGTGAAGTATATTGGCCAGGCGGGTTTGATATCGCCACTCATACATCTTTTCAATATAATCCAGATGCTTAAATTTAAGCGGTTTAGCGATATGGAGATTGTTATGCCGGATCAGGTCCTCTTTTAAATGGAAATAGATCATTCGAATTCCGGTTTTTCCATCTTTAGGATGATAATGAGATAATACGCGCTCTGAGGTGATTCCGATTGAATAGTCATATTCATGGAGATTACTGCGCGCCATAAATTCATCAACCTCCTCCGGAAGCAACATCGGAATATCACATGGAGCTATAAGAGCAGGTTTATTTTCATACTCAGTCCCCCGCAGACTGTCGAAAGAAATAGATTCATCTAACCCCAGAGAAGTTACATAACCGACCTTGAAGTTTTCGATCATATTGTCGCGCTGTTCTACAACGCATACACCATCTGAAATGCCGTGCTGTTTCAATGCTGAGAGAAGCCGCTCTTTTGGCCCGATAATCACCACATTATTTACAGATTTAGCCCCCTGTAGAGCATTGAGTACATGAATAAACAAAGGGATCCCATAAAGTTCAAGAAATGCTTTATTGTCGCTATGCAACTGAATACTTGCACGACGATCACCTGCTAACAAAATAGCATTCATCTTTGGAAATGCATTCACTCATCAGCTCCCTGCTCTTACGATAAGAATACTGTTTTGAAAATACTTTTCAACCATGGGGAAATAAAAAAGACAGCTAGTAAAAAAGCTGCCTTTTTATCACATCGAGTAAAGAAAACTCTATCCACCCTGCAAGGTCATCAAAAACTCGAGGTTGTTGTTGGTCTTTTTTAGCCGGTTAATAAGAAGCTCCATAGCTTCTGCTTGAGGCACATCCTTAAGCGCTTTTCGCAGAGTCCAAACGCGTTGAAGTTCATCAGGATGAAGTAGTAGTTCTTCCTTTCGAGTCCCCGATTTCTCAATGTTAATGGCCGGGTAAATCCGCTTGTTAACCAACTCGCGATCCAAGCCAATCTCCATATTTCCGGTTCCTTTAAACTCCTCGAATATAACCTCATCCATACGGCTCCCTGTATCCACTAGGGCCGTTGCAATAATGCTCAGGCTACCACCGCCTTCAATATTTCGAGCCGCACCAAAGAACCGTTTCGGCTTATGTAAAGCATTGGAGTCTACACCGCCGGATAAGATCTTCCCGCTGTGCGGAGAAGTCGTATTGTAAGCTCGTGCAAGACGGGTAATCGAGTCGAGAAGGATAATAACATCCTCACCTTTCTCCACAAGACGTTTGGACATTTCGATCACGATTTCAGCAACTTGAGTATGGCGTTCCGGCGGCTCATCAAACGTTGAGGCCAACACTTCGGCCTTCGTATTCCGCCGCATATCTGTAACTTCTTCCGGACGTTCATCAATCAGAAGAATAATCAGTTTCGCCTCTGGGTTGTTTTTTGAAATGCTGTTAGCCATCTTCTGCATCAGAACTGTTTTGCCAGTACGCGGAGGGGCTACAATTAACCCGCGTTGCCCCTTCCCGATAGGCGTAACAATATCCATAACCCGCATGGAAATTTCCTTCGAGTTATCCGTCTCCATTACTAGACGTTCTTGCGGGAAAAGTGGGGTGAGATTCTCAAAGGGAACACGCTTGCGGGCTGTTTCCGGTTCGTCCTTATTAATCTTATCTATGCGATAGAGAGCAAAAAAACGTTCCTTATCTTTTGGAGCACGAATGGACCCTTCTACAAAATCACCCGTGCGAATGCCGAAACGTCGAATCTGGGAAGGCGAAACATAAATATCATCAGGTGCCGGCTGATAGCTGTTCAGCGGAGAGCGGAGAAAACCAAAACCATCCGGCAGTACTTCCAGAACTCCACGCCCCTGAAGCGGGCCACCGCGCCGACCATGACTCTTCAACAGTTCAAAGATCAACTGATGCTTGCTGTAACCCGCATAGTCCTGAAGGCCATATTGTTCAGCTAATGCCTTAATATCATTAATAGGTGTGACCTGCATTTCATGAAGAGAAAAAGGCGGAAGATTATCTACGTTCGGAGGCGGCTCATCACGGCGTTGTTTTTTGTTCCGGTTATTATTTTTTTTCCCATGTTTATTATTCTGATGACGATCCCGCTGAGGGCGTCCCTGCGAGTCGTCTTCTTGCAAATCGACCCCCCTTGAGACTTCTTTTACAGGCTCATCCTTTGAGATTTCGACAGTAGAAGTATTTTCTTCTTTTGCGACGTCCTCTGCTACGGGAACCATTTTTGCCACGGCCTTCTTTTTAGATGCTTTTTTCTTTGATGCTTTTTTCTTTGCCGGACTCTCTGCACCTTCAACTTTTTCAGTCACTTCTTCAGCTACTTCATTTTCGTTGTTCATAACTACCTTTCACCTATAATGGCTTCCACGGTTTTTCGCGTGGTTAATTCTAAATCTTCCAATGTTTCATTATTTAAAATTATAAAGTCCGCAAGCTGTTCCTTATCTGTTAACGGCATCTGTGAATCAATACGCTGTCTAGCTTCTCTCAAGGTAAGGCCCCGATCTATCATTCGACGCTCCATGTCCTTTATCGAACTGGAAACACATATAACCGCATTAAAGTCCAGATCCTGCATCCCACTTTCGAAAAGCAACGGTACCATTACCGCTGCAGATGACCTTTGCTTTCTTGCATTAGCAATCCAGTCGCCAAGAGCATTTCGAACTGCAGGGTGCACTAATAGGTTTAATTTTTCCCGTTTCACGGGATCTTTAAAAATAAGCCTTCCAAATGCCGGGCGATATATCTCACCAGATTCCGAAAGAATCTGCTCTCCAAAGCACTCTACAATCTTACTGTAGACTGAACTCCCTTTGCGCATCAGCTCGTGCGCCACATGATCTGCATCGCAGATTAAAAACCCCATCCGCTCCAAGATCCTTCCCACCTCAGACTTCCCGCAGGCAATTCCTCCAGTGATACCGATTATGATTGAACTACTATTAGGTTCCGACATGAATGCTGGAAAGAGACGTTAGGGTTAGAACAGTTAAGAAAAGTAAGATGCGTTTACATTGAAACATCCCTCTTGTATGACGATTTTGCATCAATGTCAATCCTTCCACTCAATACAAAATTCAAACTACCCACTCGATTTACTTTGATTTTTTAATGCCATGCACCTAGCTTGTTTGATTGAAGTCAGTGAAAAGGAATCATCTTGACTAACGAAGATCTATATCAAACCAGAGCTACGCTTATTGAGCGTGTGCAAAATCAACAGGACGAAAAATCCTGGGAAGAATTTGTTCATATTTATCGACGCTATATTTACGCCATAATCCGAAGCATGAATATTTCCGAGCACGATGCAGAGGATATTCTTCAGCAGGTTTTACTTAAACTCTGGAACAGCCTGCCGGAAATGAATTGCGGAAAAATCAAGCGCTTCCGAAGCTGGCTAAGCACAATAACAAAAAACTGTGTCACTGACTTCATCCGCAAACGAACTAGAGATGCCAACAGGTTGGAAAAGGCAGGAAAAGATGAAACCCTCTCCTACCTAAAAGCAATCCGTCTCCCGGAAATTAATGATATTGCAGAACGTGAGTGGGAATTTCATTTAACCAATCTGGCTCTAGAAAACATTGAACCACTTTTTTCCGGAAAAGCAGTGGATGCCTTTCGTTTAACATTGCAGGGAAAAAGTATTGAAGAAGTTGCAAAGGAATTGAACTTAAAAGAAAATTCGGTTTACCGCCTTAAGAACCGCGTAAAAGAACGACTAATTCAGGAAGTCAAACATCTCCGAATGATGTATAAGGACTGACGGTTATTCCAATGTCATATTACGACCGTCTGAGGAAAGGGACACTTTTCCATGAATAATTTTATCGATGCGGAAGTGATAGGTATACTCACCACTTTTCACATCCCAAACCTGTCCACGTTTCAACATCTCATTCTGTTCATTCAGGATAACGATTTCCTCTCCAAGCGAAACAAATCCTTTAACCTTGAGGCTTTGCGCAGCTGCAATCCATTCGTGCATCACATCTTCCTCATTAGGAACTGTAATTATGCCTAGATCTGTCGAAACCTGGATAAAAGGATCCCTTTTGGGAGCAGCTTCTTTATCTGCTATAACGTCTTCCTCGATTTTTTCCTGAGTCAAAGTTTTCTGAGTCTTTTTAACACGTTCGTAATATTGCTTGGCCATAACACGAACATTGTCTTCATTCACGAAATAATCGCTTTCTTCATCCAGTATGAGATGACCAAAAGGAAGGTCAGTCTCTGCCTGAAGCATGGAGAGTATCAGAGCACCAGCTAGGGCATTCTCTCCTTTGGATTGCTCTACCTTTAGTAGGGCATAAGCAATTGCTTCCTTTTTCAGTCCTTTTTCGGATAATCGAACGATAGCTTTCAGAATATTGGAATTCTGCTCGTCTAACGTGAATCCTCCTAAATACGCTGCAATATGAATAATCGATTCAGGCAAGGCTTCATCAGTGGCAGTCGTTTTATTGAAAAGAGATAGCAAAGCGATGACCTGTTTCGGAGATGCTGACTTAACTGCATTCAGAGCATACTCCCCGTCAACAATAGCATGCGTAACTAGTGCGGCTGCAATTTCTTCGCAATATGTTATTTTTTCAACAAAGGAGAGATTTCTCAGCCTTTCTTTCTCAATATCAAAAATGTGTACGCTATAATTGAAGTCTGCCTTCATCGTCTCGAGCTGCTCTTTTTTATCTAAGATCGCTAACTTTGCTAGGTCTTTAATTACAGGTTTCTCCTTCCGTAATTGATTTTCCTCAACCGGCGTTGAAATCAAGCCGATATACTCAGCAAAGCTAGGCCCCTTGAAAATCAGCCCCGAGATATTTTTAGCTACAATTTCCATCCCCCAAACTATGGGAAAAAGAAGTACTGCCAATATTATGCCTTTTGCCGGAGGTGCCCTGAAAAAAAGAAACATACCTCCAAAGGCGGCAAAAACCATTAAGAAGAATGATACGATAAAATTGCCAGCCCAGCCTATTTTTATTAGAACCATCTGAGTGGTAACAACGGCCAAAACAACAGCTGAAGCACGCGGAAATGATACGTCAAATTTATTATTAGCGATGAACGGCAGAATAAAATAGAATGCGCCACAAACGCCCAAAATGGCTAAGAGTTGGATTAGCCCGTCAAGAAATATAGATATAGAAAACTCATACATACGCTAATCTTTAACCAATTATTGAACTCCTGCGTCAATCTTGTACTGAATAATCCTGCAATAACTGTTGTTTATTTAGACGGAACACATTCCAATTTAAACGAAACTCCATCAAAAGAGACTAATAACACCTAATTTAAATCCTGTTGAACTCATGAACCTTGATCAGATCATACTGTGTCGTGCGTTGTGCAGGAACATAGCCTGCTTCGCGAATCATGTTAACAACCTGTTCTTCATTTACACCATACTCCAGTCCTGTCGCACTGACGACCTCTTCACTCATCAGTACACCTCCGTAATCATCCGCTCCGAACTGAAGCGCAAGTTGGGCCACATCTGGCCCCTCTGTCACCCACCCCGCTTGCAGATGCGGTACATTATCGAGAACAAGCCGAGAAATCGCTATCATACGAAGATAGTCCACTCCGTTCTGAATGCGAGGACAATCCAGATCAGTCTTATTCGGAGAAAAACTCCATGGAATAAAGGCCGTAAATCCACTAGTTCGATCCTGTAGATCGCGAATTTTGATCAAGTGTTCCACCCGTTGCTCCGAGGATTCACCAAAACCGTAAACCATGGTGGCCGTAGTTTTCATCCCGAGCTCATGGGCTTCTTCCATCAGATCCAGCCATGCCTGCGATCGAGTTTTTTTGGGGCTGATCCGACGGCGAATATCATCCACAAGGATTTCAGCGCCGCCGCCCGGTAACGATTGAAGCCCGGCATCCTTCAGTCGTTGTAGGCACTCCTTGATCGAAATGTTCTCTTCCTTCGCTAAGAATTCAATTTCTGTAGGCGACATAGAATGAATCCAGATATCTACATTATCGCGTATGCCACGCAAACAAGCCTCATAGTACTCCAGTTTAAGGTCTGGGTTCAATCCACCTTGAATAAGTATTTGTGTGGCGCCCTTCTCCGCTGCGCTTTTTACCTTTTCTACCACTTGCTCAGGCGTCAGCGTATAAGCCCGCTCGCTTTCAGGATTGGTATAAAATGCACAAAACTTGCAGTCGGTTATACACACATTGGTTGTATTCAGGTTTTTATCAAATACATAGGTTGCTCGATCTCCGGGGACAGCCACACTGCGTCTCTGAGCCGCCACACGTCCAATTTCCTGAAACGGTGCCTCATCCAACAAAATAACGGCCTCCTCAGCGTTCAAGCGTTCTCCAACCTCTGCCTTGCCAAGAATCTCTCTCCAGCGGGAAGAAACGGCTGAAATTTTTGGAAGTGCATTAATATTAGATTGCCCTTGAACCTGTCCATAGACACTGTTGGTCAACACTGGGGTATGACCATGATTCACCAGAAACTCCTCCATTTCTTCTGCTGAAAAGAACTTCTGACTTTGCGGAGCCCCACCTGCTTTAGCAATTCGCTCATCTAGACTGGTTCCGCCGATGTCATCTACACCGCTATGCGTCAACACGCCGAGCAGTTTACGGTCCATATAGTTTACCAACATACGTACATGAGGAATGTTATCACAATAGATGCGTGTTAGTGCAGCCACACGCACCTGACGATCTCCCGTTGGACCGTACTTAACTCCCAACGCTTTTGAGTTTGCCTGAAACGGTAATGGAATTACTGCGCGCAATCCTCCGGTTTCATCCTGTAAGTTTCGCAGGCGGGAAAGGTGATCTATCAGATGTTCATCTTTTTCAATATGTCCGAACAACATAGTGGCATTCGAAGGTAGTCCCAGCTCATGTGCGGTCTTGTGAACATCAATCCACTGTTGGGCCAGAATTTTCGTGGTCGCAATTTTCTTACGCACGTCTGGATGAAAAATTTCTGCACCACCTCCAGAGATTGAGCCAAACCCGCAGGCCATAAGACGCTCAAGACACTCTTTAACAGAAATACCTGCATTGCCGGCAATCCAATGAATTTCAACCGCAGTCATACCTTGAAGCAAAACCCCGGGAAGCATTTCTCGGGCAAGAGAAAACAGCTTTTCGTAATAGGTAATATCTAAATCCGGAATCATTCCTCCCACAATATGAAGATCAGTCAGATTCCACTCTTTAGCTCTTT
>DATCZD010000177.1:0-3351 GCA_036526075.1 Pontiella sp.
GCAGAGGTGATAATAGATAGGGGTCTATCCATGGCTTTCAGACTATCCTCGTTCCTAGAGGATCGCCGCGAACTGGGGAAACGGTATACCCGTATTTTTTACATAGTTCATTAGGTTGTTGTTCCGCAAAGACCAAAACTATGCCTCCCTTATCCCCAACCACAGAACCTGCACCGCAAACCTTGGCGGACCCACCCCATTGTTCAATGTCAGCAATGAAATTTCGGACTCGCGCCGGTACTACTCCAATTGCATTGAGCAGACGGGAGTTCTCCCGCACCAGCCAGTGCAATTTCTGTTCATTATTAAATCGAAGAGCATCCTCAAACTCATTTGTAACCGCTTCAAAATCATCCCAAATGGGATTGCTCCCGAACTTGCGCTCTACCTCCATCACACATTCGCCGGTTGTCGATTCAGGAACACCGGTATGAACCATGTACATGTTAACACGTGGTAGAGAGATAGATACGGCTCTACCCTCCTGAAAACGGGCACAACCACCATGCAGAGATATATAAGAGTCTACTCCGCTAGGTTTTCCATGTTGAAGCTTTTCCGCTTCAAGACTAAATTCATAGTACCAGTCCGGCTTAAACTCAACGCGAAGATAGTGCCCGATCGCACGAATCTCACTCAGTACCGTTGCGGCGGAAGACCCCATTCCACAACCAACCGGAATACTGGAGCGCAACTTCATCACGAGTCCGTTGTCCAACTTACGGTGCAATCCATCTAATGTATGTATAAAAGCAAATCGGAACAGATCAACCGGTCCGCCGAGCACATACCCGATACCGATATCTCCGCTTAAAAACTCATGATATTTCTTTTCCACCCGTCGTTTAAGATCGCGTAACGCCATCATCGAATAAGGCTCAGCATCCGATATTCCCGGAACATCAAACGCAACCATATTCCCCGCCTGCGGGGTGAGTTCAAAAACTGCATTGCGATCAATAGCCATGGCCACAGCGGGCTTCCCATAGACAACGGAATGTTCGCCACTGAGAATTAATTTCCCCGGAGCCACTGCTTTCATACTCTAATCCACCAACGATTCATATTCGCGCTTATGCTGACTGATTCCCGAAAACCGGAATGGCCCAGTACGGTATTGCGGGAATACATACTCTCCTCCGTCAAACGGCACCCCATAGTTGAAGATATCTTCATACTGCTGATAAGTCAGTTCCGTACGGTTCTCCAGCTGGCTTCTATGCTGATCAGCAAAGAGGGCCTCGCGATAACCAGACTGAACCTCTCCGCTGAAAAATTCACCCACACAACCCGAACCATAACTGTAAAGCCCGAGTCGCTTACCACTCAAGTCT
This sequence comes from Pontiella sp., assembly GCA_036526075.1. Taxonomy (GTDB): domain Bacteria; phylum Verrucomicrobiota; class Kiritimatiellia; order Kiritimatiellales; family Pontiellaceae; genus Pontiella. The sequence continues at coordinate 1,335 of DATCZD010000177.1, forward strand.
TCTTCTGAAGTATCCAACAGGGAAGTTAAACCAACATACATTGAACCCGCATAGCAGTTTCCGGTTATGCGGCTGTAGCACAACGATTCCCCAATCAGAGCCTGCATTTGCTCAGCATCCACCTGCATTTTAAATTTACTGCACAGCTTTTTGTGCGCTTTTTCAGCCATTTTAGTGAAAGGAATATGGTAGCAAAAACGATCAAAATCCTTTAACGAACGATGGCTTAGTTCTGCATATTGCTTCCAGGATTCATTCAGGGCATGGATATAAACCATTGTAGAATATTTGCCATCAACCAGAGCCTCAGAGCGATAATTCGGGCGCCAGAAATCCATGACATCTTCCGTGTAATAACCACACTCTGGATCAATTGAAATCAGCCGAGGATCAGCAGAGATCAAGATCGCCACAGCACCGCACCCCTGTGTGGCCTCGCCAGGACTCCCCAGTTCATAACGGGCAATATCGGATGCAATAACCAATGCCTTTTTAGTTGGATTACGGGCAACAAATCCTATTGCTAACTGAATACCGGCCGTTCCACTGTAACAGGCCTGTTTGAGTTCAATGGTTCGGCAACGCGAAGACATTTCCAGCAAACCATGAACATAAATTCCAGCCGCCTTCGACTGATCAATTCCGCTTTCAGTGGCAAAAAGTAAAAGTTCCACATCTTCTAGATCACCGGCCTGCATCAGCGGATAAGCGGCACTGGCTCCCATCGTCACCACATCTTCGTCCGGCGACGGAATAGCCATCTTCTCCTGACCAATACCAACATAATATTTATCTGCATCCACCGAGCGTGCCTCCGCAAGCGTCTTTAGATCCAGGTAATAGTGAGAGGTATAAAAGCTGAGTCTATCGATTCCAATCTTCATTCAGAATGAGCTCCTCCCTGCCCTTAATATCTGCGATCTTCGCCGCACCAAGCAGGAACATGGCTGTTGTAAATTCTCTTTTTAACCGGCGGATCACCGCACGGACCGCATCGGCCGATTCACGCGCTGGATTTAAAAATGGACGGGCCAGACCGCATAGAGATGCGCCCAGAACCATACTCTTCGCCATATCGACTCCATTGCGAAGACCGCCCGAAGCAATCAGCTCGACTTCATGCCGATACGGTTTCATCAAACGCAACGCCACGGGAGTGGGAATTCCCCAGTCACTGAACAGCTCACCCAGTTCGGGATTATCACACCGCTTGCTTTCGATCATACTCCACGACGTTCCGCCAGCTCCGGCCACATCGATATGTTTGATGCCAGCCGACAGTAAATGCTCAACATCTTTTGGAGAAACCCCTGCCCCAACTTCTTTAATAATGATCGGTTTTTTAAGTACTTTAACCACATCGGAAATTTTATTTCTAAGACCGGAAAAGTTTGTATCGCCTTCCGGTTGCACCGCCTCCTGCAATGGATTCAGATGCAGATAAAGCCCATCGGCATCAAGCACTTCAACAACAGCTTCACAATCAGCAAAGCCTACATTATAATTCAACTGGACCGCACCGAGATTCCCTAACAGCACGGTTGTAGGCGCAAGACTCCTAAGTGCAAAACTTTCACGCGCAGCCTCATCCGATAAGAAAACACGCTGGGAGCCTACCGCTAGAGCTACCCCTTCCGCCTCGGCAGCAATCGCCAGATTTTGGTTTATCTTTACAAGCTCCGAATCCACGCCACCGGTCATGGATGAGATTATCAGGGGAAACGACAAGTTCTTACCTAAAAAGCTGGAAGAAGGGTCAACCTCGGTCAGATTAAGCTCCGGAAGAGCCCGATGAGTCAGATGGATGTCATCAAAATAAAAACGGCGGCGGTCAATCTCCCCTCCGTCCGAAACAATATTGATATGATCCAGTTTTCGCTGGTTTATTTGTCCCATAACACCCACTAGATTACAGTAATACTATATGCCGGTAAAAACCCAAAATCCAACTCTTACTCATACGCTCACTCATAATTTCAGATAACATTGAAGAGGGTCAATACACTCCCGAAAGAAT
>DATCZD010000178.1:0-16991 GCA_036526075.1 Pontiella sp.
ACCTTCTGGTGAAATTACAGAATAGTAGGCATGTTCCATAATCAAGATGCGGTTTCCAATGCCGATTCCTAGTGCACCGCCGCTTCCTCCTTCGCCTATAATGACGCAGACAATTGGAACCTTGATGTTAAAGGCTTCACGCAGGTTTACCGCAATGGCTTCGGCAATATGGCGTTCTTCTGATTCAAGGCCGGCATATGCGCCTTTGGTGTCGATCAATGTAATAATCGGAATGCCAAATTTGTCTGCCAGTTTCATCATGCGTAGAGCTTTGCGATAGCCCTCTGGGTGGGCGCAACCAAAATTGCTTTCAACGTTACTTTTGGTGTCGCGGCCTTTCTGAGAGCCGATAATCATAACCTTCTGATCATCAATCTTGGCAAAGCCGCCAATAATAGCTCGATCGTCTCTGTGGATACGATCTCCGTGGATTTCGACAAAATCCGTGGTCATGGCATTGATGTAGTCCATGGTATAGGGTCGGTTGGGATGGCGCGCTACCTGAACCTTCTGCCATGCAGACAGGTTTTCGTAGATGTTATTGCGGGTCTTCTCGATCTTTTTCTTCATGTTCTGGATTTCATGAGAAACATCGATGTCCTGCTCCTTACTGAATGATTCAAGTTCTTTTAGTTTGGCTTCCAGTTCAAGAACGGGACCCTCAAAGGGCAGGCTGAATTGTGCGCTCATAAATTATCTCTCCTCGTGAAATTATTCTGTAATTATGACGGTTGTTTGCCGTGGAACCAGATCAAAAAGCTCTTCTACATCCTCGTTTAGCATGCGTACGCACCCGGCGCTGGATTGTTTGCCAATGCTATCGCGATCCCATGTGCCGTGAATTCCAAAGCCGGTGATTTCGGGGTGAGTATCGGATTTGATTGCCATCCAACGGGTACCAAGTACATTTTCCGGATCGCCATATTCAATCTGTTTTCCATCGGAAAAACGTGTCCACGGCGGCTCAACGATTTTATCAACAATAGAAAATTCAACTGCCGGCGTTTTTCCAAACTTACCGGTGCCGACGGAGTAGCGTTTAAAAAGCTTTTCTCCTGCCATCAGATCGAGCGTGTTTTTGGTTTTTGAGACATGGATGGAAAAGTTTCCGCTGTATACTAGCAGGCGAGCGCCCAGACGGATGGTATCGCTCGTCATGCCATTTATGGTTTTGATGAGAGAAACCGTGGTGTTGTACTTCTTTGCAATCTTTTGGAGATAGTCTCCAGACTGAATCGAATAGTATTCTTTGCCTGGCATCATGCGCGGTGACTTGAGCAGTTCCATGTTTACTTTTCCGAGCAGCTCAATAGCTTCAGCATCGGGTGTGGAGGCAACCAGTTTATCTAGCGTGGTCTTAGCTTCGTTGAGCTGCCCTGCTTCAATAAACGAACGAGCATCCGAAAGGACAGCTTGAGTTTGTGGGGTGGCGATCGCAACTGGTGCGATTGGGACAGGTGCAAGCGGTACGGGATCTAGTGGTGCCGCAATGGCTGGTTCCGTTACTTCGATCGTAGTATTTTTATCGTTATTCGAAAAATAAAGATATACTGCAATGGCTCCGGCATGAAGAAGAGCCATGACGATTAAAACGCGTTTCCAACGCCCGCCTTTTTGTCTCTTACTGCTACCTACTGTACCTAAATTCATATTTACAAACCTTTAGTTGAATGCAAGAACACCATTTATGCCTAATCAGTGATTTCTGTGCAATAATATAACGATTATAGATGGTAAAATGGTCCCTTTTAGGTAGTTTATGGCGAATTCTTGATTATGAAGATTTTGTTAATAACTCCTCCGCTACTGCAGCCGAATACACCTTATGCCGCTACGCCGTTGCTGACAGCATGGCTGAAATCGGTAGGACATGATGCCGTACAGGCTGACTTGTCGCTAAAGTTGCTCCTTTGTCTTTTTTCAACAGAAGGAATCGCTGAGACGGGCCACAAGCTGGGGCTTCCGGATGATTCATTTAAATCTTATTGTGATACCGTCGGGCCTGTGCTCAGATTTTTGCAGGGGCGCGATTTATCTGCTACGGCGAAGATCGCTCAACGCGGATATCTTCCTGAGGGTCCAAATCTGTGGCGTGCCTACGAGCAGGAAGATCAATTAGGTTGGAATTTCCGGGGTATTGATCAATTAAGCCGGGCGTGTTATCTGGCTAGCTTGTATCTTGATGATTTGGCCGACATGGCATCTCAGTTAGACCCTCACTTTGGTTTTTCGCGCTATGCCGAACAGTTGGCCGTCAGCCTTTCTGATTTTAAGGTATTGCGAGAGACGTTGGAGGACGTCGATTCGCTGTTTGCGCAATGGCTGAGAGAGCTGACAGATGAGCAGCTTACGCTTCATAAACCGAGAATGGTGGCTATAACCGTTCCGTTTCCTGGTTGTTTAGTGGGTTCGCTAATTATCGCAAAAAGGATCAAGGAAGTCCTCCCGAACGTGCATGTAACGATCGGGGGCGGGTACATCAATACCGAACTTCGAGAACTCAAGGATCCGGGCATATTTGATTATGTCGACAGTATTACTCTGGACAGCGGATTTATTCCGCTTCAGCGGTTGGCTGAGAACGGAGACCCGGTGCGCACGTTTCTACGAAAGGGAGGCAAGGTTGCATATTTTAGTGGAAATGCTGTTCCGGTTCCGCATAAAGAACTTCCTCCGCCGGATTACAGCGGACTTGATTTGGGCCAATATTTCGGACTGTTTGAAGTGCTGAACCCTGTGACGCGTCTCTGGTCGGATGGACGCTGGAATAAATTAGTGTTGGCACATGGGTGCTGCTGGAGTCGTTGCGCTTTCTGTGACACCTCGATTGATTATATCCGGCGTTATGATCCGGCAGACCCTGTAACGATCTGTGACTGGATTGAAACGGTAATGGAAAAAACTGAGTTTAACGGTTTTCACTTTGTAGATGAAGCGTTGCCACCTGACTTGTTGGAGAGTTTTTGCGATGAGGTTCTTCGGCGCAACCTTCAGATTGAGTGGTGGGGTAATATTCGGTTTGAAAAACGATTTTCTTTAGCGCTTACACAAAAAATGGCTAGCGCGGGATGCATTGCGGTTACTGGTGGATTAGAAACATGCTGTGACCGGACGCTTAGGTTGATGCGCAAAGGAATAACTGTTCGGCATGCATCACAGGTGCTTAAAAATTTGGCCGATTGTAGAATTTTAACACATGCCTATCTGATGTATGGGTTCCCGACTCAAACGGAGGCTGAAACGCTAGGGGCACTGGAAACAGTTCGTGGATTATTTGATGACGGGGTGTTGCATTCGGCCTATTGGCATCGGTTTGCACTGACTGCACATAGTCCGATGTCAGAAAATCCTGAGCAATTTGGCATCGAACTGAAGGAGATTCCAAAATCAAATTTTGCGCTTAATGAGATTCCGTTTGATGGTTGTTTTAAATATGACCTCAATGCTTTGGGGGTGGCTCTGAAGGTTGCGGTTTATAACTATCAACTGGGGATTGGGTTGGATTTTTCGGTGTCTGATTGGTTGAAGATAAAAAATCCGTGAAAAAAGGGTCTTTAGGATTCTCATTAATACGGGTTTTGTTACCGTCCACTCGAGTTGTAAGAAATTATCGCAATTATGGGAAGCGTCTCTAGTAGGGCGTTTCTGGAGAATATGAGACCAATTAGAAATATAGTTTATTCGGTATTTTTTGTATTAATGGCCCTTGGGGGAATTGCTGCGGATACTAATTCTTCTTTGGCGCGGTTAGATACTTCAGGAGAAGTTAAGCCGGCCAGAGTTACAGCGGTATACGGTGTTACAGCTGAGGATTATCTTCCAGTTCAGTCTGCTCCGACCGTTCAGTACACGTCGCAGGTTCGCGAGTCTCATTCCCGTACGGCATTTAAATTGCCCGACTCATTTTATTTTGCCGCTGTGCCGATTTTTATTTTTCTATTGCTCTATGTCATTATGATTTTCCTCCGCGATTTTGAAGATCGGCAGGAGGAATTACGCCGACAGGGTGTTAGCCGGTCTACTGATGTTGATTAATTCGACTTGCCTAGGATTTGCGGTGGTTAGATACTTACCTTAAAATTATGCTCAGGACGCTAAAAATAAAAAACTTGGCTCTGGTGGACGATGTTCAGGTCGGATTCAATGATGGGCTAAATGTCATTACCGGTGAAACGGGAGCCGGTAAATCTCTTATGATTGGGGCCCTTCGCCTTTTGTTGGGTGATCGGGCTGATAGATCCATGATCCGTTCCGGCGAGTCTTCCTGTTCGGTTCATGCTGAATTTGGACTTCGCGACAGCTCTCTGGTAGATGCTATACTGGAGGATGTGGGGCTTGAACCCTGTGAAGGTGGATTACTCATTATTCGCCGGGTTATTACCGAGTCCTCCAATAAGACGCTGGTAAACGATGAGACGGTAACCCTTCAGGTCCTAAAGCGACTAGGTGAGGTATTGGTCGATATGCATGGACCTTATGATCACCAGTCGTTGCTAGATCAGTCCGTACAACTTGAAATTCTCGACGCTTTTGGTCAGCTGGATGAAGTGAAAGCGACCTATGACACCGAATATAAAAAGTATCGGAAAATTCAAAAACAGATTGAAGCTCTTAATGCCGGAAGTGATGAAGACGTTGATCGTCAGGTTGAGTTTCTTGATTACCGTGTCAATGAAATTGAATTAGCCAACCTCTCTCCGGAGGAGGAAGAACTGGTAACTGAAGAGCACGGCGTAATAGCCAATTCTCAACAAGTCATTGAACTGGCCAATGGAGTCGCCAATGCATTAACCGAGGGAGAAGGTTGTGCGTTTGACGGATTGGTTTCGGCTCAAAAATCTTTAAACCAGCTACTAAAACTAATCCCAAACGCTCAGGATTGGCACGATGAAATCGAAAACGCTGTTATATCTGTGCAGGATGTGGTGCGTTCCATCGAAAATTCAGTGGAGGGAATGGATGGAAGTCCAGAGCGGATGCAATGGCTCGACGATCGATTAACGACGTATCAAACGCTGAAGCGTAAATATGGAAAAACTGTTGAAGAGATTCTCGAAAACTGTGATGAGTGGAAGAAGCAGTTGTCAGAGCTGCGCGGTCGCGATAAGCGCCGTGCTGAACTTCAGTTTGAACTGGATGAAGCATTCAAGGTGGTGGAGCAGGCCGGTCAGAAGCTCCGTACCCTCCGTAAAAATGTGGCGGATCATCTTTCAGAGTGCATTACTCGTGAATTGGTGGATATTGGATTTGAGTATGGATTTTTTGATGTTCAGGTTATGGCGTCTGCTCCTGGACCATCCGGTATGGATGAAGTTGAATTTGGGTTTGCTCCTAATGCTGGCGAGGATATGCGGCCATTGCGGATGATTGCTTCAAGCGGGGAAATTTCTAGGGTTATGCTCGCAACTAAAGCGGTGTTGGCTCGGCAGGATCGAATTCCTGTTTTGGTCTTTGATGAAATTGATGCCAACATTGGCGGAGAAATTGGCCGCGCAGTTGGGGAGAAATTGGCACAAGTTGCAGAATGTCATCAGTTGATTTGCATTACACATCTTCCGCAGGTTGCGGCCTGCGGATCAACGCACCTAGCCGTGTCTAAGCGAGTGATGAATGGCCGTACGTTCACTGAAGTTGAACTGCTTGATGATGAATCTCGGCCGGAAGAGATTGCTCGCATGCTTGGCGGAAAAGACAGCACCAATGTTACGCTGCAGCACGCTAAGGAAATGTTGGGATCGCAGCCGATGATGGATTTGTAATCCTAGGAAATGCAGTGGTTCGGTTTGACTTTAAAGGAGTGGGTAATTATAAACGCGCACCTTTAGAAAACAGTACTGAAAAGGTCTGTTTATGTTTGTGAGGTAAGTCATGTTGAGCACAACCAAAAAGCGAATTATTTGCAAGGTGCTGGAAATCCGTCGGTTGACGTCGTTCACCGCTGTAGTGCGCTTTGAACGTCATGGATTGGAATTTGAGCCGGGGCAGTATATCCGCGTCGGTATAGAAGGGGATCCAGAGATCAGAGATTATTCGGTTTACTCCGGTGTTGATGCGGACTATTTAGAGGTGCTGGTTCGCCGCGTAGAAGATGGGTTAGTTTCAAAGCAACTCTGTGACCTGGAAGTTGGCGATAGGGTTAGTGTTGGCGGTCCGTATGGGCATTTTAAGCTGATTGCTGCAGTGCGCGAAAAACCAGTGTTGCTGATCTCTACCGGAACTGGGATTTCACCGTTTCATAGTTTTGTAGAATCATACCCTGAATTGAAGTACAAGCTTTTGCACGGTACTTCTCATCTTAAAGAAGCTTATGAGTCTGAAGTCTATGGAAATAACTATTTCCATTGTGTTTCCCGTGAAGAGGGTGCTGATTACAATGGGCGGGTTACGGAATATCTGAATACGCTGGAAATAGAGCCGGACACAAACGCTTTTCTATGCGGAAACTGCGATATGATTTATGAGGCTTTTGACATGCTACAGGAAAAGGGACTAAGCACCTCCCAGATTCATACAGAGGTTTATTTTTAGAGATGAAATGCTGCATCGTTACATTGGGTTGCCAGATGAACCAGTCGGATTCCGAGCGAATCCGAAGTGTCATTGAAGGCATGGGCTATGAGATGACTGATATGGAGGAGGAGGCTTCACTTATTGGTGTAGTGGCTTGCTCCGTGCGGCAAAAGGCGATTGATAAAGTGTACAGCAAAATCCAGAAATGGAACCGCTGGAAGAGTGAACGCCCCTTGGTGACTTTTGTTTCCGGCTGTATTCTCCCGGCTGATGAAGAGAAGTTTCTCAAGCAGTTCGATCTAGTCTTTCGTATGAATGAGCTTCCGGATCTTCCGAGCATGTTGCACCAATGCGGCGTGGCTACGGAATTTTCAGCTCTGCATCCGCTTAATGATCTGCAACGTGAAGATGAACGCACCGATTTTTGGCAGGTGGATCCAACTTATAGCTCTGACTTTGAAGCTTATGTGCCGATTCAAAACGGCTGTGATAAGTTTTGTTCATTTTGTGCGGTCCCCTATACCCGCGGCCGCGAAGTGTCCCGCTCCAGTGAAGATATTTTGACTGAAGTTCATAAGTTGGTTGGTCGTGGTGTGAAATCAATCACGCTACTGGGACAGAATGTAAATTCCTATGGTTTGGATAAGAAGGGCGAGGAACTTTCTTTTGCAGAGCTATTGCGCAAGGTCGGGGAGTTAGGTCGTAAGAGCGGCCAGGAGTTCTGGACTTACTTTACATCGCCCCACCCGCGCGATATGACCAGCGATGTGATTGAAGCAATTGCTGAATACGACTGTCTTGCTAAGCAGATCCATCTTCCGGTGCAAAGCGGTGATGAAAAACTATTGCGGCGTATGAATCGCAATCACAATATCGAAGACTACATGAATATTGTTGATGATATTCGTGAACTGCTGCCAACAGCGACTATCTTTACTGATATTATTGTTGGTTTCAGCGGTGAAACAGATGAGCAACTTGAAAATACGGCTGAACTGATGCTGAAGGTGAAGTTTAATATGGCTTATATCGCTAAATATTCTCCACGGGTTGGGGCTCGTTCCGCCCGTTGGGAGGATGATATTACGCCTAAGCAGAAAAGTGAACGGCTGGCACGTTTGACGGAAATTTTAAAACGAACTTCTCTGTCGCACAACGAAGCTATGGTTGGAAAAACTTATCGAGTGCTGGTTGAACGTGCGGATCCTCGTGTGGAAGGAGCGCTAAGTGCACGTACAGAAGGAAAGCTTCCTGTTCGTATCCTGAATGCGTCTCCAGAGTTTATCGGAACTTTCCAGAATGTGAAAATCACTTCTGCTTCAGAGTTGTCTCTGACTGGGAAACTACTCTAGTACGTCGAGCTGGTTTTTCAGAGAGGTAAAAAATGCGGGTTTTAAACAAGCTGGCATGAAGAAACGCCAAGCCAAGATTCAGCCTCCTCGAGCGAATGGAAGACTTCAAGGTCAAAGTTTACCCGTTTTTTCACTGCATTAACCCAGAGTTCAAGAACTGATCGGGTCATGCTTCGTTCGGCGACCACAGCAGTTTTAGTTCGAGTGGCATCCTTAGGGCACCGGCAGTGAAATTCTTTTACCATGGTTTCGAGTTCACTTAAGCGGATGTGGGCATGATGTTTTCCGATTATCCACAGATCGTTGGTGTGGGGGTATTCCCTTATCATGGTAAGGTGGTGAATTACGCGTTTAATGGTTTCGTAATCAAAGTCCTCAGAAAAATTTACCCGAAGATGGTTATGCTTTTTTTCAATGTCATACATAGTAGTACCCTCGGGTTGTGTACAGCTGTTGAAAGAAACTCAGCCGAAGTAATTAAACTTTAAGATGAAAAACGTCAAGAATAATACTTAGCTGTATCGGTAAATGTTATAACTACCGATGGTTGCGGGGACTTTAATTTTATAAGCAGGGATTCCTGTTGATGATCTTCTGGGCTTTTTTCATTCTTTATGAAACCAGTAATTAAAAACTCAGGGTGTGGTCGCCGCACACACAGCTTGAATCAGGACATTCCTCATCGGAGCAGAAGGCGGATCTCTGTTCCTGTGCTCATTCGAGGTATGATCTTCTTTTGGGGTGATGGTTGCCGTTAAATTTTGCTACAGATGCCTATTTGCGATGAAATTCAGATTATGATTCATTGCGGGCCAACTTTTCAATCGGGAGCCAGTTGAGCACATTCTGAATGCAGGAGTCCCAAAAATCCCAGTTATGTTCGCCTCTGAACTCCTCATAAGTAAGATAAAGTCCTTTATCCGCAGCCGTTTCAGAAAAAGTTACAGAATCCTGATAAAGATAATCTTCCGTGCCACAGCAGATATAAAATTCGGTTTCGGGAATTTTCTTCAGTTTTTGAGTCTGGCTAATCAGATCAAACTCGGATCCAGGCAGCTTTTCGAGGTTATCAAATACAGCCTCGAAGGTACGCATCCGCGAGATATCCCATTCTTCATGAATGTGGGATGAAATATCAAGTGCTCCTGAGAGCGCTGCTGCGGAGGAAAAACATTCTGGATGTTCCAACGCCAGTTTGATGGCGCCATACCCTCCCATTGAGCTTCCAGCAATGAAGGTTCTTTCTGCTGTATCTGAAAATTTGAACCATCGGTTGATAAGCTGGGGCAGCTCCTCTGTAAAAAAAACATGGTAGTCGGAGCCATGGGCCATATCGCAATAAAAGCTTTTATGAGCATTCGGCATGACGATAGCCAGGTTATAGTCGCGGGCATAGCGCTCGATTGAGGAATTACGGCACCATGAGGTGTGGTCGCCGGAAAGTCCGTGAAGAAGATAGAGAACGGCAGGCGGTTGTTGCCAAGCGTCCGAATGTTCCGGAAGAATAATGTTCATTCCCATCGATAAGTCGATGGCGCGGGAATAAAAACGGGTTTCAAGCAGAGCCATGTGTAATTCTCCTATAGTGCCGGTTTAGAGATCTCCGACTGGCGTATAGCCACTAGGATGTCGCCGAGATGAAGAAGTGTTTCCGGTCCAGGATCAAAGGCGGTTGTTCCATTGGGATGCTTAATGGCAATCACCATTGAACCGAGGATCTGTCGGACGCGGGCTTCGGAGAGGGTTTTTCCCAGCATATCACTGGTCTCTTCGATAGTATGTTCAAATACCTGTAATGACAGGTTTTGATCTTTGGTTACCAATTCAATCAGTTCTACGATAGAGGGGCGTGTCAGCAGTTGGGAAATCTGACTGGCTCCTGTGGAGATTGGAGAGACGACCCGGTGAGCTCCGGCTTTCCGGAATTTACGGGAGTTGTCTGGGTCATGGACCCGAGCAATAATTCTTAATGAATTACACAATCCAAAAGCGGTAAGGGTTAGGAATAGATTTTCCGCATCGCTGTCGAGAGCTGCCACCAGAGAGTCCGCTTCGTAGATTTGTGCGTTCTCGAGAAGTTCCTCTTCAGTCGCATCACCGTTAAGGCAGGGGATTCCTAATTCACCCATTCGTTTAGCCAGTTCGTCGTTTTCTTCAATCACAACAAAATCTTTTCCGGCAGCCTGTAATTCTTCGACGACACGGCTTCCAGTACGACCATAGCCGCAAATAATGACGTGTTGTTTCATGTGGACGATCTTCTTCATCATAGCTCTTCTCCCCAAAACATTAGTAATGCTGCGCTGGAACATGAATTCGGCAAGCAGTGTAAGGCTGTAAGCCATGATACCGACTCCGCAAAAAATAAGCAATGATGTGAAAAGACGGCCTGCATCAGAAAGCGGATGAACTTCATTAAGCCCTACAGTGGAGATGGTGATTACGGTCATGTAAAAAGCATCGAGCCAATCCCATCCCTGTACGGTTCGATACCCGAAGGTCCCGAATAGGAGAATAAGGAAAAGTGCCACCAATCCTTTTTGAATTCCTGATATAAGCTGTTCGTTGATAGCTTTGTTTCTCATTCGAATGATTAAAACAGATTGATTCGGGTCTTTCCAAACATAAATACTTTTTAGTAGCTTTCCTTTGAGGTTTTATGCATTCGATTTCCAGAAAACTGTTTCTTTATCATGTGGTACTGCTGGCTGGTTGTAGTAGCGCCCCATTGGCTGTAGCCAAACCGTCGTTGAACGGAACGGTTTCTCTGATTTACATCGCACGGCTGTATTCCATGAGAATATCCACTGCCGGGAAAAAGGTAATGTTGCAGAATAAATACAACAGGCTGGAGGTCGAAACGAACAGCCGCCGAGCATGGATCAACGGTGTCATGTTCTGGTTGCACCATCCTTGCAGAAAGTCTGGAAGTAATTGGGCGGTTCGTGAAATGGACTTTACAAAAGGAATCGATCCTATCCTGCGTTCCTATGCTCATGTGCCAAAGCGTATACCCCGTTTAGTAGTCATTGATCCGGGGCATGGTGGAAAAGACAGTGGTGCGATTGGTCCGAATAAGGTTTATGAAAAACAGGTTGTTCTGGATATTTCTAAAAGAATTAAATCCCATCTGGAAGCGAAAAAGATCAAGGTGTGCATGACGCGCACGGACGATACCTATCCTTCTTTAAAACAACGAAGCGACTATACGTATTCGGTTGACGCCGATCTCTTTCTCAGTATTCATGCTGATGGAGCTGCTGATCCTAGCGCTTGCGGAGTCGAAACTTTTATTACGACGGTAGCTGGGTGTGATTCCAGTAATCATTACGGGCAGGCTGGGGATAAGTCGGAGCAAAAGAACAATAAGTACGATGCAGCCAATGCCGTGCTTGGTTTTTCAATTCAGAGTAATCTTGTGAAGATGTCTAAGCGCAGCGATCGCGGTTTGCGTCGCGCCCGCTTCTCTGTCATCAAGAATGCAACGTGCCCTTCAGCCCTTGTGGAGTGCGGTTTTGTTACAAATCCCGCCGAAGAATCATTACTCAATAGTTCCAGTTACCGTGAGTCGGTGGCTCGCGGTATTTCAAACGGGATTCTTGGATATTGCACATTAGTTGAGCGTGCCCGCTAGACTGATCGGTGTGACTCCCTGCCTACTTTTTAAGAAGGTTTTCCCTGATTGAGATTGCAACCCTTCTTGAATTGAGTAGCTTGCTTCTTTGTTCGCTGGGGGAGTCCTTTTCATGCTGGACTGAGAGTTAACCCTTGGAACCTGCGCGGGTCATGTCGCGAAGGGAAGCGATTATGCCGTCCTTTCGGTTTCCGTTGCGAACAGTAAGTAAATAACCAATAACGGAAATGACATTATGAGCGGTTACGGTAAATATTTTCCTCGGTCAGAGAAGATCTATGTTGAGGGTTCACGTTCGGATATTCGCGTTCCTTTTCGTGAAATTCAGCTACACGGCGATAATGAAAATCTCCGTTTATATGATGTAAGCGGCCCGTATACTGATACGGCGTATGAGTCAGATTTGAAACAGGGTCTTCCGCCTGTTCGTGAGCGTTGGATTACTGAGCGCGGCGATGTTGAAGAGCATATTTCCGGTGTAGCAATCCTTTCCAATCTGGAGAAGTCCTTTAAAGGACTGGAACGTACTCCGCTTCGGGCCAAGAGTGGAGCGTCCGTAACCCAGTTAACTTACGCAAGAAAAGGTATTATTACTCCAGAAATGGAGTATGTTGCGATTCGCGAACAGGTCGATCCTGAATTTGTGCGTGAAGAAGTTGCTTCTGGACGTGCGGTTATTCCACTTAACATTAATCATCCAGAAGCGGAGCCAATGATTATAGGCCGTAAATTCCGCACCAAGATTAATGCCAATATCGGCAACTCAGCTCTAGGTTCTTCGATTGAAGAAGAGGTAGACAAAATGCAATGGGCGACTCTGTGGGGCGCGGATACGGTGATGGATCTTTCCACTGGAATGGATATTCATGATACGCGCGAGTGGATTGTGCGCAATTCGCCGACGCCGATTGGTACGGTACCGCTCTATCAGGCGCTAAAGAAAATCGACGATGACGCTGACGGCCTAAGTTGGGAACTTTATCGCGATACGCTCATCGAGCAGGCGGAACAGGGAATCGACTATTTTACGATTCATGCTGGCGTATTGAGAAAAGATATCCCGGCGGCCAAGGAACGAAAGTTGGGCATTGTCAGCCGCGGCGGATCCATCATGGCTAAGTGGATGATTGATCATGATGAGGAAAACTTTTTGTATACCCATTTTCGTGAAATTTGCGAAATCATGCGCGCGTATGATATTACGTTTTCTCTGGGAGACGGTATGCGCCCCGGTTGCATTGCAGATGCAAATGACGCGGCCCAACTTTCTGAACTTAAGACTTTGGGCGAACTGACAAAGATTGCATGGGAATACGATTGTCAGGTGATGATCGAAGGACCTGGTCATGTGCCGCTTGATATGATCAAGGAGAATATGGATAAGCAACTTGAAGATTGTTTTGAGGCGCCATTCTATACCCTTGGTCCGCTAGTGACCGATTGTGCCGCGGGCTATGATCATATCAATTCCGCTATTGGCGGGGCAGTTATCGGATGGTATGGGACGTCCATGCTTTGTTACGTCACCCCGAAGGAGCACCTAGGCCTTCCAAATCGAGAAGATGTGAAGGAAGGAGTCATTGTTCATAAGATTGCCGCCCATGCAGCCGATCTGGCCAAGCGCATTCCAGGCGCAATGGATCGAGATGAAGCTATGCGTAAGGCGCGTGGCGAGTTTCGCTGGGAGGATCAGTATAATTTATCTTTTGATCCGCAACGTGCTCGTGAATACCGCCGTGCATCACTTCCGCCGGAAGAACGTGATCAGGTTGATCAACATTATTGTTCTATGTGCGGTGAGCGTTACTGCTCTATGCGTATTTCTGAAGAGATTAGGCAGTCCTAAAGTAGTACGCATTGTATCTAGGTGAAAAATAGCGCAATGCGAAGCATCTCCATTTTAGTTAAGTTGGTTTGGGAAACGTGGGAGAGATCAAGTTGTTTTCCGCAATCCTGAAGCACCACATATTTAGTAAGACCTCCAACTCACTCATGATGTAATAAGAACCATAGTCAGAACGAGTCTAGATCATTTTCTTTAACGAGTCATGTAGAAGTCTGTATGTAAATAAAAATGGGGTGCTGGGTTACTTGTTTCAGAAAAAGAAGAGATTCGGTCCATTGATAATGGACTAACGCTGTTGCATATCGGCGATGTATTTTTTCATCTGTTCGCCACGCTCTTTGTCAAGTTTGGCCAGTTCGTTCGCTTCGCGATTTGCAATATTCCACATGGCTTGTTTGGCATAGGAAAGTGTCAACATGTAGCGGGCATCAGTAAAAAGAGGATCTATCTTCAAGGCGCTTATGCAAGCCTGAGAGGCTTCTTGATATTTGGATATCGAGTAATAAGCCAGACTCATGTTGTAGTAAGCGCTCTTCTGTTTAGGGTCTGCCTGAATGGCTTTTTTATATTGTTGGATGGCTTCTGCATATTTTTTTGCGCTATGCAGTTTAGCTGCCTGTTCCAGATAACGCCTAGTTGTACTTGGTTTGGGCTTTTCTAATACCCTGTCGGAAGCGTGGCTGTCGTTCAGTCGAGCAATAGCTTGTTCAACGGTTGTTCGGTAAACTGGATCAATATGAGATTGTTTTAGGTATTTTTTATACCAGATCAATGCTTCCTCAGGATTATTCAGTACCTGATCATAAATTATACCGAGATTGAACATTGCAGGGGCATACTCGGGAGATATTTTGGTAACCAGTTTAAGACGGTTGACGGCGGATTGTCGGTCACGCTTGAGCTCTGAGAGGGCCAGAGCTGTTTGTGTTATCGGATTCTGAGGATCTTGTTTGATTGCGATGATCAGCTCTTTAGGAGTTTCTTCCCATTTCTTTCGCTGAACAACGACTAGTCCCAGCAAGGTGCGGGCCGTTTGATTGTTTGGATCATCCCCCAGCACATTGTTCAAAACTACCTCGGCTTCTTCGAGCCGGCCAGAATGTAATAAGGCTATTCCCTGATTCAGATTGGCTCCGGTGAGGTTTTCGGTCAGGTGGCAGGATTTGGTAAAGGCATTGGCCGAGGCATTAGCTTCGCCAAGTTCCCAAAGGACTAGGCCTAGCTGGTTCAAAACAAATGATTTCTTTTCATTGCCTGATGTCTTACGAATGGATTTCTCAAAAAGGACGCGTGCTTTTACCAGATTGCCTTTTTCCCATGCGGCTACTGCTTTGTTATAGTCTCTTTCTCCCGTTCGTTCTCCGCATCCGGAAAAGGTGGCAAGTAATATAAGGGTTCCTGTTGCTCCCAGTGTGATTTTTCTGTTTTTCATTTATCTGAAATTCCCTTAATCCATACTTCGCGGGTGCGGGGGCCATCAAATTCGCAAAAATATAGGCTTTGCCATGTTCCCAAAAGGGGCTTTCCATCGGAAACAATAACCTGAGCGGAGGAGCCCATCATACTGGCTTTTACATGTGCTGCTGTATTTCCTTCAAAATGTTTATAACTCCCTATCCATGGTATAATTCGGTCCAGTACAGAGTCCATATCAGCGGTAACATCTGGGTCCGCATTTTCATTAATCGTGATGCCTGCAGTGGTATGGGGGATGAAGATAGTAACAATTCCGTTTTCAAATTTCTCTGCAACAATAGCTTTTGAGACCAGTTGGTCAATATTGACGAAATCAGTTCTCGATCTGGTTTGTATGCTAAACTTCCTCATGAGCGCGCACTTTATCCTAACCCTGAACTTTTTAAAATCGAAAGTTTATCACTATGTGAAAAAACTAATCTGTAACTTTCCTTTTCTTTACGGCAGGATTTAAATACCAACAATATCAAAGAGGGATAGTTTTGGAAATTCTTCAAGAAAATTTTACGACATTGGCTTTTATGGCGTTTTTGTTGTTCTGCTCAGGTTTTTTTTCTGGGACGGAATCGGCATTATTCTCCCTTACTCGCCGCCAGATCAGCAGGCTTCATCAGGAAGGTCGTCACGTGGAGCGGGTTCTCAATTTGCTCTCCGAAAATCCGACTGGGCTGCTGGTTGCCATTCTATTCGGAAATCTGGTCGTGAATATTCTGTTTTTCTGCATGAGTTCTGTTCTGGGAGTGAAAGTGTCAGCTGTCTATGGGGAGTGGGGGCAGGCATCTGTCGGGCTAATTGTTTTGATACTGGTGATACTTGCTGGTGAAATTCTTCCCAAGGCGATCGGTATTTCTTTTCCGGAGAGGATTGTTCGGATCAATTCTTTTCCTCTGCTGAGTTGCTTTCATGCTCTAGGGCCAATACGTCGTTTGCTTGTGCGTATTACTAAGCGGTTTGAGCCGAAGGAGGATGGCAGCCGTCTTGTGGGAGGCGAAGAGTTGAAGCTGTTGATAGAGGCCACGCATCATGACTCAACCTTTGGTAAACAGGAAAAAGCCATTGTAGAGGATATTATTAATTTGCCTGAAATCCGTGTGCGCGAACTAATGGTGCCAAGGGTCGAGCAGATGTTTCGCCGAACTGATGCGTTAGCGCAGGAGACGCTTGCGGAAGCCGCTGAGCAGGATCTCTCTCTTATTCCGGTTTATGAGGGGGAGGAGGATAATATCGTAGGTGTAGTGGATATCTGCGACCTGTTTGTGAATGCTGACCCGACTAAAAGACTCTCGGACTTTCTCTATCCCATTCACTTTGTTCCTGAAACAAAGAGTGCCGATACGATGCTTCAGGAATTTCTTGCAAAAGAACTGCGCATGGTTTGTGTCGTTAATGAGTATGGTGGTCTTGCGGGAACAATTGTGCTGGAAGATCTATTAGAAGAAGTCGTGGGCGAGTTTGATGTACTGGATATCCCTTCGGTTGAACAACTTGGTGAAGCAACTTACCGTCTGCAGGGGAGTCTGGGAATTCGTGAATGGAGAACGCTTTTTGTAGGATTGATTCCCCAGGAGCAGATGCAAGGATTGGCGCTGGATACCCTGAGCGGATTGGTTGTTTCTCTGCTGAAGAAGATGCCGTGTGTGGGGGATGTCGTTCATATGGGAAATATACGCTTTACCGTTGAGCGGGTTCGTTCTAATCGGATTGAAAGCGTGCTTCTTGAGCTGGATAGTGAATGCGATGGGAGAAGCTAATGTTTCAGACTGTCGCAATCATACTTGCTGGCTTTATGTTTTCCGCCATGTTTTCAGGGGTAGAGACCGGAAGCTATACAATTAATCGCATCCGTTTGCGTCATCGTGTTCGTGAAGGCCAACGTTCGGCGCTTGCTCTCTCCAAAGTATTGGAATATCCATATATTTTTATCTACACAGTTTTGATCGGAAACAATATAGCTGTATTTGTAGTCTCAAAAGAGGTTACTGATCTTTACTTAAATGCCGGCCTGCAGGCTGGTGGGTTCGCATTGGGATTCATTCCTTGGAATGCCGAGGTTGCGGCAACATTGACTTTAATGTTTCCTCTTTTTCTGTTGGCTGAAGTTGGACCAAAAAACTTATTCCATAAGAAGGCCGATGTCCTTATGTATCGATTGGCTGGTTTTATGCGTATGTTG
>DATCZD010000179.1:0-2111 GCA_036526075.1 Pontiella sp.
TCCATCTGCTCAAACTCGCGAGAACGGAAAGTATAGTTACGCGGGTTGATTTCATTCCGGAAGGCTTTCCCGATCTGGGCGATGCCGAACGGGACCTTGTTGCGGACCGTGGAGCAAACATTTCCGAACTGAGCGAAGATACCCTGTGCGGTTTCTGGACGAAGATAGGCTACGTTAGAGTTTTCCTCCACTGGTCCAACGTAGGTCTTAAACATCAGATTGAATGCGCGTGGCTCGGTCAGAGTGCCGGCTTCATTGGTGTCGGGCCCCACCAGTTTATCATATGCTTCAAGCGGGATGTCGAGCAGTGCAACCTGTTCGTAGTCGGCGGCATCCGCTTTGGCGATTTTGGAAAGTTTCTTCTCAGCCGGAGCCGGAGCACCTTCATGGAACGCAAACATGAGAGCATCAGTATCAGACTTGTGCTTGAGGACAAAAATCTGGTCGGCCCGGTAGCGACCTTTGGTTTCGCGACAGTCGAGCATCGGGTCTTTGAAGTTGCCAACGTGACCGGATGCTTCCCAGACGCGGGGGTGCATAATGATCGAAGAGTCCAGTCCGACAATATCTTCACGAAGCTGCGTCATCGATTTCCACCAACACGCTTTGATGTTACGTTTCATTTCAACGCCGAGCGGACCGTAGTCCCAGAAGCCGTTGATTCCGCCGTAGATCTCAGAGGTCTGGAAAATAAAACCACGCCGCTTGCAGAGGCTGACAAGGGCGTCCATTGTTACTTCATAGTCGTTTGCTTTCATAAGACGGGCGAGAATGCCGAAGGGTGTTTGAGCGGTCAAGGATGAAGGGGCAGGGAAATGGGTATAAGTTCTGCGTAATTAACGAGCAGGGACGACTCAAGATCTTTCATCTAAGGAGAATCGCCTAGGAGTTGTTTTCAACAGTGTATTGAGCAAAACGTGATCGATGGGCGGCTAGGCAGAGCCAGATACTGTGAAATCCGAGCCCCATCACCATGTCTATTCTGCAATTACATAAAATTATAAGTCATAATCATGATGACAAGGCATTGAGTGTTATGTGCTTTTGTTTGGGAAGCTAAGAATAATTGAATAGTTTTTGATCAGGTAGGCAATGGTAGGTGAACAAGCAGGAGAAAATCATGTACAATCCGCTAAAACTCTATTACTCCATTACGCCATGAAGCGACAGTATTCCAGTAGAGTTGTCCCGTTATCGGTTATCACTGCGATTATCTTTGGGGTGTTGCTGGCCTTGCAGGTTTTTATAGTTGCCGGAGGATTGGAAGTAAAGGCGGCCACGGTAAAGAAGGTTTTACCGAATTTTTACGGGTCGTTTCTTAAACTAACCGGAGAGCATCCGGATGCGCAGGCTCATTGGTATGGTCTTGAAGAGAAAAAACCAAACGATGCCGAAAGAGCAACTGATCCGGCGTTGGTTGCTGGCTTTGCGCCTGACAGATTGAATGTTATCATAGAGGGCAGTCTCCCGGTTCCGACAAACCTGATCATTAATCCGAGTATTCCGGTTGAAAAAGAAGGCGGAATTACACCTGATGACCTACCGGAAGCGGTGGATGAAGTTGTTCCGGTCGGATAGGGGAAAATAAAAAAGGCAATCTGTTCAGATTGCCTTTTTGTTTTCCAGCTTTAACGCGTTTAGCCTTTAAGCATGGACTTAATTGAAGCTTCTGCCTGTGTCCAGTATTCTGCCGGATCTTTGCTGAATCCGTCATTCTCAGCAGTAAAATAAGCAGCCTGCTCAATCATGGAATAAACCTGTTCAGCGGTGTATTTTACTTTTTTTGCAGCGGCTTTTTTCTTAGCTGGAGCCTTCTTCGCAACGGCTTCCTTTTTCGCCGGGGCCTTCTTCGCAACAGCCTTTTTATTAGCTGGGGCTTTTTTCGCAACGGCTTTCTTTTTCGCCGGAGCTTTCTTTGCTGTTTTTTTAGCAGCCATTTTTTTTTCTCCCTTTTTTTAAACACCTAATTCCCAAAGTGTGTTGCGGTAGAAGTATCTACTTGGTACCTAGTTGTAAATATTTCCTTTAATAAATCTTCAGTTAGTAAAAGGTTTGTGCAGAGATGAAATACGTATCTATGTCGTTGTTGTTTCATGGGGCAGGAGTGGGAT
>DATCZD010000180.1:0-7237 GCA_036526075.1 Pontiella sp.
TGGGTTGCGGCCTTAGGAAGTGTGCTTTCCGGGATTATGTTAGCACTCTCTTTTCCTGGCTTTAATAAATCGACGCTGGTTTTTGCCGCATTGGTTCCGCTTATGTTTGCGGTGCAGTCGGCATCGTTAAAAAAGGCATCATGGCTGGCATTGCTCAGCGGCTTCACGTTTTTTCTTATATCGTTATCATGGCTTTTAAATCTGATTTATATGGTGGATGGAGCAGGGTTACAGGCCAGTGCCGTATTGGGATATCTCGCATTGGTTTTTTACTGTGCACTTTATTTTATACCATTTGGTTTGGTGGTTGTGCTGGGCACCCGGAGCTGGGTAGGTGGAGTTTTCTGGAGGAATATCCGTTTTATGTTTGCTACTACCATGGTTTGGGTGGGTAGTGAATATCTGCGCGGCATTCTTTTTACAGGGTTTCCATGGAACCCGCTTGGTGTTTCGCAATATGCTAATCCGGCGGTGATTCAGGTGGCGGAATGGGGCGGAGTATCGTTGGTTTCTGCTTATATTATTTGGATGAATGCCAGTATTTTTGTCACGCTTCGACAATATACGCATGGGGTTCGGTTCAAAAAATATCGCCCACATTTTGAGTTGATGGTTGGAATTCTCCCGATTGCACTTTCCGTTGCGCATGGTATGAGTACGCTTCTTAGTCAGCCGAAGTGGTTTGATTCCACAACGGTCGCTTTAGTGCAACCCAACGTTCCACAGGTGGCAAAGTGGGATCGCGAGAAGGATCAGCAGATTCGTGATGCCCTGGAGGATTTAACGAGTGCCGCAATGCGGTTAAGTGAAGTTGATCTTGTTATCTGGCCGGAAACAGCGGTGCCCGACTTTATTCGTTTAAGCTCGGAAAGTTATAGCCTGGTTTCGCGCCTAATCGAGGGGGGGGCGTCTCCGTTGTTAGTAGGATCAATGGATGCGGATATTTCGCCGGAGACGGAGAGACCGACAGCATACTATAATAGCTCGATGCTGTTTGGGACAAATGGAGAGTTGGTGGGGAAGTATGACAAACAGCACCTCGTTCCTTTTGGTGAATATGTTCCTTTTCCTAAACTGATGCGTAAATTTACGCCGATCGATGTTGATTTTGCTCATGGATCGGGAAGCACTATTCTTCCTCTTGTTGGAAACGCGTCGTTTTCGGTGTTGCTTTGCTTTGAGGACACTGTTGCTCCATTGGCCGCTAGCGCAACGCGCTCCGGTGCGCGTTGGCTGGTTAATCAGACCAATGACGGATGGTTTGATCCCGGAGCACAGTCCGAACAGCATTTAGCGCATGCGGTTTTTCGCTGTGTTGAAAACCGTGTCCCCATGGCGCGGTGCTGTAATACCGGGGTTTCCTGTATTATTGATGCGTACGGCAATATAAGCCGTTTGCTGGAACCCTTAACAGCAGGGTTTTCCACGGGCACGCTGTCCCCACGTCCGGTGGGTATGGAGCCCTCTTTTTATACCCGCTATCCCGATGCCTTTCCGAAAGCAGCACTTTGGGCTGGTGGGCTTTCGTTCTTTACCTTCTTTTTTAAAAGGCGGGCATCTCTTTGCGATAAGGATGCGTAGCATTTTTCTCTGTAGCGGGGTTTGGCATCGGGCTGGTTGGGGCGTATATTGCGCAGTTTCAACAAATGGGTTAAACAATGCAGGACGAAATTAAAATAAAAATTGCGGAATTTCGAGAACAGCTGAAAGAGATGGAGGGCTATCTTGAAATCGCTGCAAAGCGTGCTGAGCTTGAGCGGCTTGAGATTGCTGCAACAGAGCCTGATTTCTGGAATGACCAAAGCAAAGCCCACGCCAACATTGCCGCTACCAAATCGCTTAAGATAGTGCTCGATCCGTTTAATTCGATTAATAACGGGCTCGATGATGCTGAGGTGATGCTGGAACTTGCCGAGGCAGGGGAGGATGAAGCGCTGGAAGAAGCAATCGCAGAGATTGAAAAGGTGGAGAATGGATTTCAGTCTCTGGAGATGCAATCATTGCTCGGCGGGGAGTTTGATGGGAATGGCGCTTACCTGACATTGCATGCTGGTGCAGGTGGAACAGAAAGCTGTGACTGGGCGGATATGCTCTATCGCATGTTTACGCGTTATGCAGACCGCAAGGGATTTAGTGTTCAGATTCTCGACTATCAGGCGGGGGAGGAGGCTGGGATCAAAAGCGTATCGTTGCTTATTTCAGGGCCATATGCCTATGGGCTGCTTAAATCCGAGCGCGGCGTGCATCGTTTGGTGCGTATCAGTCCGTTTGATTCGCAGTCTCGCCGCCATACATCATTTGTTGCCGCGGATGTGACGCCGGAAATTGACGATGATATTGATGTGGAGATTGTGGAGTCCGATCTGCGTATTGATACCTACCGTGCTCAGGGAGCTGGTGGACAGCATGTAAACACGACCGACTCCGCCGTGCGTATTGTTCATCTGCCAACTGGAACGGTCGTGCAGTGCCAGGCTGAGCGTTCGCAGCACAAAAATAAAGCGGCGGCCATGAAGATGCTCAAAGCGCGGCTGTATGAAATCGAGCAGGACAAGAAGCGACAGGCGGTTGATCAACTGTATGGAGACAAAGGCGAGATTGCCTGGGGATCGCAGATCCGATCCTATGTCATGCAACCTTATACCATGGTGAAAGATCATCGTACCGATGAGCAGGTTGGTAATGTACAGGGTGTATTGGATGGCGTTTTGGATCCATTTGTTGAAGCGTATTTAAAGAAGAGGCGATGATGAATATTTTGGAACAGATCATTGCGGATAAGCGGGTTGAGGTTGAAGCTCGGAAAGCGGCCCAGCCGATAGAGCTTCTGCAGGATCAATTTTCTACCCTTGAACCACGTCCCGATTTTGTATCGATGCTGCAGGGCACTCCGATGGGGTTGATTGCGGAGGTTAAACGGCGATCTCCCTCGGCGGGTGTAATTCGGGAACCGTTTGATCCAGCGGGTATTGCGAGAGAGTATGAGACGCACGGTGCCAGTGCGGTTTCCTGCCTCATGGATAATAAGTATTTCGGCGGTGGGGCCGAGGATTTTTCTGCAGTGCGAAATGCGATTGACCTACCGATGCTTTATAAGGAGTTTGTCATCGATCCGTGGCAGTTATCTCATGCCAAAACCATGGGAGCTTCTGCGGTGTTACTGATTGCCGGCGCATTGCATGATGCCGAGTTGGCCTTTCTAATGGGAGAAATAAATGCGTTGGGACTACAGGCGTTGGTAGAAGTGCATGACCGAGAAGAAATGCAGCGTGCGATTGACCTGGGATCGAACTGCATCGGAATTAATAACCGCAATTTAAAGACATTTGCAACGACACTTGAAACTACATTTGAATTGGCCGCGATGGCCCCTTCGGATTGTACATTGGTCAGCGAAAGTGGCATTAAGACCGCAGAGGATGTGGTTAGGCTTAAGGAAGCCGGAGTGCATGCAATTCTGGTGGGGGAGAGCTTGCTACGAGCACCTTCTCCCGGGGTGGCTGCCGAAAATCTTTTGCGGTTGATTTAGTCGCTCTGTGCTCGGCTTTACAGGAACGGAATGTCCGCTTTATAAAATCAGTCTCAACGAATAAAAATGCTTGATTGATTTTTGATCATGAGTACTATGAGTGTGTTATTATGTTTATGTAATGGTGTGCGCTCGCACCACAGGTGTTGCAGGGATATCTGTACTCTTGGATTCGGCGCTTGAGAGAATTAGTTTGGCCAATGGGCGGTCGAAAGATTGTCCGGAGGATTTGTATATAGGGTGATTGTTGTTTGGTAAATGTTTCTCGTGGACCCTAATGAACACGCGGGAATAAGGCATTTAAATGGAGAAGTAGAGGGGAAGGAAAATGATTAAAACCTATATCTCATCTCTTTTGGTTGTGCTTATTGGAGCGCAAGCGATTCGAGCCCAAGAAAGTATAGAAGATGTTTTTGCCCAGTTGGATGCTGCGCAGACCATCGAGGGGGAGCAGGTTGCTCCAGTGCCCGCTGAGTTGTCAGCTGTTCCCGTTGCGGTTGCAAAACCTGTTCAGGTTGTTGAGCCCGTTGCGGCTGAGGTTGCTGGGCCGGAAGTTGCACAACAATCTGTTGCTGTCGTAGAGTCCGACCTACTTTCCAAGGGAATTAAAGCCTACCGTGCTGGAGAGCTTGCTAAAGCTGAAGAAGCTTTTGAAGCAGTATTGGACAACGATCCTTACAACCGTCGTGCTATGAACTATCTCAAGCGCACAGCTCAGAAGATCGCCATCAATGAAGAGAAAAAGCAGAGTGGCACCCGTGCGCAGGCGTTCTCTAAAGTTGAAGCAGCTTGGAATTCAAACGTAAATCTGGTGAACGTTGACCTCAGCGATGCAGAGGTAGCGTCTAAGCCTGCTAATCAGGCGGCCATTGAAAAGATGCAGGCCCGCTTGCAAAGCATTGTTATTCCGACGCTCGATTTCCAAGAAGCGAATATCGAGGATGTTGTTCTGTTCCTCACAGAAAGTCTCCGTCGCAATGATCCTACTCAGAAAGGTGTAAATATTCTTCTGATGGGTATGGAAGATTCCATCGCTGCCGGCCAGAACAATATCACGATCTCCATTCGCGATATGAATGCTCTTGAAGCGTTGCAATATATCGTAGAGATTGCTGCTCTCAAGTTTGAAGTTCAGGCCAAAGCTGTTGCGATTATGCCGGTTAACTATGTTGCGGCAGCAGACTTTAAACTGGTGTCCTATGACGTAATTCCAGAAGTCGGCGCTGAGCTTGAAGCAATGGGCGGCGGCAACAGCGGTGGCGCAGATGACCTCTTCGGAGATCCTTCAGAAGAGTCTGCTACTGGACCAATTGATGTCGCTGGCTTCTTCTCTATTGTTGAGTGGCCGGAAGGTTCTTCTGCAGTATACCAACCCAAGTTCCAAAAGCTGTTTGTGAAGAACACAGCTAAAAACCTGGAAGGGGTTGAAGCAATTTTGGCAGATCTCGAAGACAATGCGATTGCGAGACGCTCTCAGCAGGTTGAAATCGAAGCCAAGTTTGTTGAATTCAGCGAAGGTGCTATGGAAGAGCTCGGTTTCGATTGGGATGTTTATGGTCGCAAGGTTAACGGAGAGCTTTATTACGGTGCGCGTGATCTTAGCACCGGTAATATTGAGGCAGACTTTGGCGTAACTCCTCGCGTAGGTCAGGAACTGTTATCCGATTCTATTCGTAACAGTTCCTCCGCATTTGAGGCTCTGCAGTCCGGAATTCTGGCTACTATGGGTGGCAACCCTGCCAGCATGCTGTTCGGCGGCGAAGATTTTGATTTGGCTATCAGTGCCTTGGAACAGGAAGGCACTGCTGATGTTCTGTCTGCTCCGCGCGTAACGACGAAGAGCGGTAACGAAGCGATTATCAAGGTGGTTGAGGTTCACCGCTACCCGCAGGACTGGGATGTTGAAACTGGACAGCGTACTGCTCCGGTAGCTAAGCCGCAGGACTGGGAAGATTATGACCTGGGTGTTGTACTGAAGGTAACCCCAGTGGTTGATGCTGAAAGCAATACTATTGACCTCGAGCTGAATCCGGAAATCCGTAAACTTAAGGGTCAGGATAGTTATAAAGTTGCAGATAACGCCTATGATACCGGCGGAACAAATAACAGTGAAGCTGGTGGCGATGGTTCTGAACTGTATGCAACAATGCCGTTCTTTGAAGTTCGCTCTATTGAAACTCAGGTGACTATTGCTGATGGTGCAACGGTTGTTATGGGTGGATTGGTTGACGAGCAGACTGAAACCTTCCGCGATCAGGTTCCATTCCTGGGAGATATCCCGTACCTTGGCCGCTTGTTCCGCTCAGAAGGCACCCGTACTACGAAGAAAAACCTGACGATTTTCGTGAAAGCGACTCAGGTGGATGCGAACGGCATGAGCCGGGCGCAGCGAGAATTGGCTCGTAAGGCAGCTAAATAAGGGCTGTTTTATTTGCTAAGAAAACCCGTCCGGCTTGCTGGGCGGGTTTTTTATTTTCCGTTTTGAGTGGTCATTGAATAAATAATACGATAACGGTACTCTATTATGAAATTTGTTGCTTTTGATTTAGAGACGACGGGGACGAGCCCCCGGCAGGATATGATAGTTGAGGTCGGAGCGGTGCTGTTCGATGGTAGTCGAGCTGTGAAGGGCTATGGAGCGCTGATTGATCCCGGATGTCCGATCCCCTCTGATGCATCTGCTGTGAATGGGATTACTGATGAAATGGTCCGCGGAAAACCGAGAATAAAGGAGATCCTCGTTGAGTTTGCGGATTTCTGTGGAGATCTTCCGCTTGTTGCACACAATGCGCCGTTTGACTATAAATTTTTATTGGAAGACGTGAATTTTCATCGCTCTGTGGCTCCAGCCGGGGTGGTACTGGATACGCTTCCTTTGGCCAGAAAAGTTTTTCCAGGGTTACCGAACTATAAGTTAGGAACATTGGTTCGTCATTTTGGGTTTCCTGGGGGAACCTTCCATCGAGCGGAAGAGGATAGTGCATATTGTGGGCTTCTCTTTGCGAAAATAATTGAAACGCTGGAGATCCGCGGAGAATCCTGTTCCGAGCAGAATCTAGTGAAGTTGATGGGGAAGGCCGAGATGCGTTTCCCACAGTTTACACCGCAACCTGACCAGCTCGACCTGTTTTAAATACTATAGAGTAATAAAAATATGAAAATCGCATTTTTCAGTACTAAACCGTATGACCGCAAATATTTTTCCTTGGCCAATGATGAATTTGGCCATGAGATTACCTATTTTGAAACCCGCCTTACGCGCCAAACGTTGAAGTTGGCCGAGGGGTATGACTGTGCCTGTGTCTTTGTCAATGATCAGGTCGATGCTTCGGTTCTGATTGCTTTGGCCGCGCAGGGAACGCGTTTGATTGCACTTAGATGCGCAGGGTTTAATAATGTAGACGTAAACAGTGCTAAAGAACTCGGGATTTCCGTGGTCCGGGTACCCGCCTATTCTCCGTATGCGGTGGCCGAGCATACTGTAGGACTGATGTTGGCTCTGAACCGCAAGGTTTATTGGGCAAACTCGCGGGTTAAAGAGGGTAACTTTTCTTTGGATGGTTTGCTGGGCTTTGATATGCGTGGTCGTACGGTCGGCCTGGTTGGGACGGGAAAAATCGGTGAGTGTGTGGCCAGTATTCTGAATGGTTTCGGGTGCAATATTATTGCTTATGACCAACGCCGAAATTCTGTCTGTGAAGAGCAGTT
>DATCZD010000181.1:0-12301 GCA_036526075.1 Pontiella sp.
TGCCGAGGTGCTGATGTTCCTAAAGGAAAACCCCGGCTCTACCCGTCAACACCTAATTGAAGTGCTGTATCCTTCATTAGATCCAAAATCTAAAGAGGCGAAGGATGCTCTGCAACCACTGAGCTGGCTTATTGAACGCGGGCATATTATTGAATTTTTCAATGGGACTCTCTCGGTTCCTTTGGGTCGAAAAATACGGTAACTCAAGTCATTAAACCCTCCAGAGATTATCGGAGGGTCGTGTTGTCGAAACTGGGCATTGCTACGTTTTGCATGGTTCACAGGATAAAGAAGGCAAGCGTGGTTGCGCTTGACGAAACATCGGTCTATCTCCATTCTCTCAGTAGGTCTAAACGGGGTTCTTTAATGGTGGTCAAATATTATTATATTGCGTTGTTTTTAATGATGTCCATTGCAGTTAATGCTGTGGAATATCATCCAGAACGCTATAACCTCATCATTGAACGTGCACCCTTTGGGGAGGAGCCGGTTCAGGTTGAAGAGACTGAAGATATGCGCAAGCAAGCTGTAGAAAGTGCGGCCGCTGCTGCATCCCTTAGCAAGTTGCAAAAAGATATGCGCTTGTGTTTTTTATTGGAGGGGGATGACGGGGAAGTCCGAGCCGGCTTCCAGAACCTAAAGGCTCAAGAAGGGGACCCTAAAAATATTATGCTGATGTTAGGTGAAAGCTATAAGGGTATGAAGTTGCAGAAGATTGATCTAAAAAACGATCGGGCATCTGTGGTTGTTAATGGGAGGGTAATTTCCTTTACCTTAAAAAAATCTTCGGCTGCAATTGCACCGCCTGCTGCACAGGATTCCGCACAACAACCTGTTCGTCGTTTCGGTGGGGGCTTCCGCAAAAACAAGCCGGTGGAAAACACTGCGGGGCCGGAATTGTCACCGGAGGAGCAGGCTAGAAAGCGTGAGGAAACAAGGGAAAATCTTCGTCAGTATCAGATGGAGGTGATTCGCGCTGGCATGCCACCTCTCCCGATTCCTCTGACACCGGAAATGGACGAACAGTTGGTGGCCGAAGGCGTTCTTCCTCCTGTGGAATAAAGAAGTTATTCTTCTTCCAATTCGTCTTCTTCAGTAACGCGCAAAATTTCGTCAATTGTAGTTACGCCGGCTAAGACCTTATCCCAACCATCTTCACGAAGGGTTTTCATACCCTGTCCCAGAGCGGTTTTTTTAATGGTGCTAGCTGAAGAGTGGGCAATAATCAGAGGTCTAATTTCATCGGTAACGGAAAGGATTTCAAAGATGCCGGTACGGCCTTTGTACCCATTTCCTCGGCATTCATCGCAGCCGACGGCCTCATAGATAGGACCTTCTTTGGCCAGTCGCGCCACAGGAAAACCCTGCTCTTTCAGGAACTCTTCATCCACTTCCATAGGTTTCCGGCAGGCGGGACAGAGTCCGCGCACTAGTCGCTGTGCTACAATACCCTCCACTGAAGAGGCCACCAGAAAGGGCTCAATTCCCATGTCGAGTAAACGGGTAACGGTACTGGCCGAGTCATTCGTGTGAATTGTGCTGAATACAAGGTGGCCGGTAAGAGCTGCTCGAATGGAGATTTCTGCAGTTTCTTTGTCACGGATCTCCCCAACCATAATCACATCTGGGTCCTGACGAAGGAATGTGCGCAATGTGCTGGCAAAACTGAGCCCGATTTCAGGACGCATCTGTACCTGATTAACCCCGGCCATTTCATACTCAATCGGGTCCTCTGCCGACATAATACGTTTGTCTACGGAGTTGATCGTGTGCAACCAGGCATAGAGCGATGTAGATTTTCCGGAACCTGTTGGGCCGGTCACCAGCAGGATGCCGTGAGGGCGGGTAATCATTTTCTTGAGAAGCCGACTGTCTTGATCATTCAGTCCGAGGTCGGTCATGGTAACGAGTCCGCCACCGCGCATCAGTAGACGAAGGCTGACGCTTTCGCCGTATACCGTCGGCATCGTGGATACACGCACATCAATTTCCGCACCGCGAATCCGGACGCTAATACGGCCATCTTGCGGAAGACGTTTTTCAGCAATGTCCATATTGGCCATCACCTTAATACGCGAGATAACAGAGGATTGGAACCGTTTTAGCTGTGGAGGCATCGGAGTTTCATGAAGCACACCGTCCACCCGATAGCGGATTCGGAGGTCTGCCTCCATTGGTTCGATATGAATATCTGTGGCTCGGTCATTGTAGGCTTCCCAGATAATCTGGTTTACAAATTTTACGACGGATGCCTCCTGATCTAGCTCACTCAGGTCCTGCTTAAGCAGGTTGTCTTCATCTTCCAGATCAAAGCTGTCATTCTGCATCATACGATCCAGAGTTTCCGCGCCGACTCCGTAAAACCGCTTGGCTGCAGTGGCAATATCATCGCTAGGGCTGAGCGTCAGTCGTATGCGCCGATTTGTAGCAAGGCGTAGAGCATCAGCGAGTCCGGGAAGAAATGGATCACTGGTGGCAACGAGAAGGCAGTCGCTCTCTTCGGCCAGCGGAAGGACACTATACTGGAAGATCGCTTTGGTTGGGATTTGTTCCAGAATAGTGGGTTCAATTTCCACATCCTTCAGCCGGCGGTAGGGGAGCGACATAGCTTGGGCCAGCTTTTCAAGCAACCCATCTTCTTTAATTTCAGTGGTGGCGCAAAGCGTTTTGCAGATCGAGGTGCCGTTTTCTCGGGCATTCTTCAATAGTTCTTTCAACCGTTCTTCTTCGAAAATTCCGGTGGATAAGAGGATGTCGTGGATTCTGGTTTTAGTCGTCAGCATTTCCATAGGATTGTGCCATTACGGCTTTGTAAAAATCAATATCTTAATGGGTTAGGGGCTCTTGTTTTGAGGAGGGCTATATTTGAGCGTATTTTTTTTGGCGAACCTTGTCGAATATGGGAAGGTTCGTATCTTGATTTGTAAAAACCGACGTCAACCTAAGGTGTTAAAATGGACTTAAAACTTATTGCAAATACTATTCGTGGACTTTCAATGGATGGCATCCAAGCGGCCAATTCCGGGCACCCTGGCTTGCCGCTTGGGATGGCTGATGTAGCCGCTGTTCTGTGGACGCACTTTCTGAAGCACAATCCAAAAAATCCTGATTGGGCGGATCGCGATCGCTTTGTTCTTTCTGCTGGGCACGGCTCCATGCTGATCTACAGTCTATTGCATCTTTCCGGCTATGATCTTTCTCTGGAAGAACTTCAGAACTTCCGTCAATGGGGCAGTAAAACAGCCGGTCACCCTGAATATGGACACACGCCGGGGGTTGAAGCCACAACTGGCCCGTTGGGGCAAGGGTGTGGTAATGCTGTTGGAATGGCGCTTGCCGAAAAGATGTTGGCGGCTCGTTTTAATACCGAGACTCATAAGATTGTTGATCATTATACTTATGTGATCGCTTCCGAAGGAGAGTTTATGGAAGGGATTTCGCATGAAGTGTTCTCCCTTGCGGGGAATCATGGACTGGGCAACATGATTGTCTATTATGATGAAAACTTTATCTCTATTGAAGGCGATACTCACATTACCTACACGGATGATGTCGAAAAGCGTATGGAAGCCTATGGTTGGCATGTCCAACGTGTTAACGGGCATGATTATGATGATATTATCAATGCCACCCGCGTAGCGCAAAAGGAAGTTAACAAACCTTCTGTGATTATCTGCAACACTACTATTGGCTTTGGCTCGCCGAATAAGGCCGGTTCGCATGACTGTCATGGAGCACCGTTGGGAGATGACGAAGTTGCGCTGACTAAGGAAGCTTTGGGAATTCCGGTAGATAAAAAATTCTATGTTCCGAAAGAGGTGTATGACGCATTTTCCGAAGTTGAAATGGAAAATATTAAGCGTGAGGAGATCTGGAATAAGGTTGTAACCTCCTATGCTCAGGACAATCCGGAGAAGGCGTTGGAGTGGGATAAGTGCTTGAAGGGCGAACTTCCTGAAGATCTTGCAGATCAGATTTCCGATTTTGAAGCCGGCGGTTCCATTGCAACCCGTGCTGCGTCCGGTAAGGTGCTTCAGGATCTGGCGAAAGCGGTCCCGTCACTTGTTGGCGGTTCTGCCGACCTAGCCCCATCAAATAATACGAATCTGAAGGGCTTTGGAGATGTGGGGGCAAATTCCTTTGCCGGCCGTAATCTGCACTATGGAGTGCGTGAAGCCGGTATGGGTGCTATAATGAACGGGATGCAGGTGCATGGCGGTTTTCGCGTATTTGGCGCAACTTTCCTTGTATTTGCCGACTATGTTCGCCCGGTCACCCGTGTGGCTGCGCTGATGAATCTTCCGGTGATCTACGTGTATACACATGACAGTTTTTATGTTGGTGAAGACGGTCCGACCCATCAGCCGATTGAAACGCTGATGAGTCTGCGCATTACTCCGAACGTAACTGTTATCCGTCCGTCGGATGCGACGGAAACAAAATATGCATGGATAGCGGCGATGGAAAATATGTCCGGTCCGACGGCCTTGCTGTTTACTCGCCAGAATTTGCCGATATTTGACCGTAACGAACTGGCCGATGCGGAAAACCTCAAGAAGGGAGCTTATACCATCTGGGAAAATGCTGCGTCCGGTCATGATTTATTGATCGTCGCCAGCGGTTCTGAGGTCTGGCTATCGATTGAAGCCGCTAAGCGGTTGGGGAATGAAGATAAAAAGGTTCGTGTTGTGAGCATGCCTTCCTGGGAACTGTTTGAGCTGCAGGATGAGGCCTACAAGGCATCTGTTTTCCCGGCGGAGTGCACTAAGCGCATGGCGGTTGAGGCCGGTTGGCCGACCGGTTGGGAAAAATATGTGGGTTCAGATGGTAAAATTATCGGGATCGACCACTTCGGAGCATCGGCGCCGGGCGGAGTGCTTGCTGAAAAGTTCGGCATTAATCCCGACAATGTTTACAAACAAGCTAAGGCGCTCTTAACGTAAAGCTTAATCACGAAGACGCAAAATTCGCGATGGAATATTTGCCTTCGTGCGCTTGGTGACTTTTTGTTTGAAAATAAGGGAGTTGCTGGATGGATACATATTTCAAGCTGCAGAATGGGAGTGATGTTCGAGGTGTCGCTCTTGAAGGTGTCGAAGGGGAACCGGTTACTTTGACGGCCGATATTGCGCGTACCATTGGTTATGCCTTTTCCCTCTGGCTGGAGAAACGGATTGGAAAGAATGGGCTGAAGGTTGCTGTCGGTCACGACTCTCGTCTTTCTGCTGACATGATCAAGACGGCGGTTGCTCAGGGGCTTGAAATCGGTGGATGTACGGTTTTTGACTGCGGGCTGGCTTCTACACCGGCCATGTTTATGTCCACTGTTTTTGAGAATCATGGATATGATGCTTCCATCATGCTGACGGCCAGTCACCTTCCTTTTAACCGCAACGGAATGAAATTTTTTGTCCGGGAAGGTGGGCTGGAAAAGCAGGAGATTAAAGAGATTCTGAGCATTGCGACGGAAACCGGGAATATCGACCCGGTTGAACTGAAAAACACAACCGCAATTACACTGATGGATGATTATGCCAATCATTTGGTTCAGATTATCCGCAAAGGCGCCGACTCTGACAAGCCACTGGATGGCCTGAAGATTGTAGTGGATGCCGGTAATGGGTCGGGCGGTTATTTTGTCGAGAAGGTATTGAATCCGCTGGGCGCTGATACAGCCGGAAGCCAGTTTCTAGATCCCGATGGGTCCTTCCCGAATCATATTCCGAACCCTGAAGATAAGGATGCAATGGCTGCCATTATCTCGGCGGTTAAAGACAACAACGCTGATTTTGGTATTATCTTTGATACCGATGTGGACCGTGCTGGGGCTGTGGATAAAAACGGAAAGCCGATTAACCGGAACCGATTTATCGCAATTATGTCGACAATTGTACTGAGCGAGCATCCCGGCACCACGATTGTTACAGACTCGGTAACATCTACTGGATTGAAATGGTGGATTGAAGAAAAGCTAGGCGGCACGCACCACCGTTTTAAGCGTGGGTATAAAAATGTGATTAATGAATCCGTTCGTCTAAATGCGTCAGGAACCGAGTCCTGGTTGGCAATGGAGACTTCTGGACATGGCGCCTTGAAGGAAAATTATTTTCTAGACGACGGTGCCTACCAGATTGCGAAGATTCTGATCAAGATTTCCCAGCTTAAGGCCGAGGGGAAGGGGACCGTGGATGAACTAATTGCCGAGCTCCCAGAGCCGGCTGAAGCGATTGAGTTTCGTCCGCAGATTCTAGTGGAGGATTTTTCAGCGTATGCCGATGACGTATTGGAGAAATTTAAGTCATTTGTTAATCAGGAGCAGGGTTGGAGTCTGACCCCAAATAACTTTGAAGGCGTTCATGTAACCTGTAATCGCGGCTGGATTCTTATGCGGAAGTCTCTTCACGATCCTCAGATGCCCATTAATGTAGAAAGTGATCATCTCGGAGGCGTAAAGCCACTTGAAGAAAAGGTTCGCGCTTTTCTTGCACAGTTCGATGGCTTAAAGCTATAAGTTAAAACTTTTACTGCCCGGATGGTGAAATAGGTAGACACAAGGGACTTAAACTCCCTCGGCCATTGCGGCTGTGCCGGTTCGAGTCCGGCTCCGGGCACCACCTTAAAACCTCGTTATTATGGATCAATAGCGGGGTTTTTTATTGTTACTCCCTGTTGTCTGCTCTGGGTGTGTTATAACTATCTTGATGAAGTGATGCCTACATTAAGACGCTGTCGTGTACTCCTCCTTAAACGGAATCATGATCGCTATGGCCAGTAAGACGCTAGGGTCCAGGCCTATTATCGCTGGCTCAAGTAATATGGAGGTATGAGGATCTTTCATGACAAGGGTCTAAAGTAACTGGCAAAGAAAAATAACCTGTCGAACGTATCTGGCAACCCCGTCTACAAATCCATGGCAGGAAAAGGCGACCGCATCATTCTCTGGGTTGACGACATCGCCAGCCGACTCCCCGACAGCACTGGTTGGTCCGCACCCGGCGCTGGCGCTACATTCGCTGCAATAATAACATGGAAGTGCTTTACGACTACGACAAAGGGTCGTATGAATAGACGAGTCTTGCCGACATCCTGGAATTCGCGCCGCAGAAAGCGGCGCTGTACAAACAGCTTAAAAAACAGACCGGACTCGACCTGTAGGAGAAAACGATGAACAAAATATGCAGCGTACTTTTGACCGCCTCTCTGGCGCTATCCGCCACGGGAAACACCAACCGTCCCAATATTCTACTGATTCTGGCCGATGACCTGGGCTACGCCGATCTCAGCGTTCAGGGCTGTACGCAATTTCAAACCCCGCGCATCGATTCGATTGCGAAGGGCGGAGTCCGGCTTAAGCAGGGTTATGTCAGCAATTCCGTTTGCGCTCCGTCGCGGGCCGGCCTGCTGAGCGGCCGCATCGGAATCGGCTTTGAAGCCAATCTGCCGGAAGGCGAGCATGGACTGGACAGCTCGCTCGACACGATGGCCGACATGCTGAAGAGCGCCGGCTACTCCACCTCCTGCATCGGCAAGTGGCACCTTGGCGGACTGGATAAATTTTATCCGACCAACCGCGGCTTCGATTATTTCTGCGGGCTGCGCGGCGGCTCCCGCTCCTATTTCTACGAGCCGGAAGATAACGATAAGCCCGGCAGTCACAAGGCGATCGAAGTGAATGGCGAGCAGATCCCGTTTAACGGCTACCTGACCGATTTCCTGACCGATAAGGCCATGGAGGTGATTGAGACGCAAACCACCCAGTCCCCCGACAATCCTTTCTTTATGTATCTCTCCTACACCGCGCCGCACGCCCCCATGCACGCCAAGCCGGAGCACATCGAGCAGTTCACACACATCAAAAACAAGACCCGCCGGATTTATGCTGCAATGATGGTATCGCTCGATGAAAACGTCGGACGACTCCTAGATTACCTTAAGGAAAACGAGATGTACGACAACACACTCATCGTCTTTCTGAGCGACAACGGCGGGCCCACCGTTAAAAACGGATCGAACAACGGGCCGCTTCGCGACCGCAAGGGCTCCGTCTGGGAGGGCGGCGTGCGCGTACCGTTCTTCATTCAGTGGACAGACAGGATTCAGGCCGGGCAGGTGCGCGACGACATTGTCAGCAGCCTCGACCTTTTACCCACCTTCGCCGCCGCCGCAGAGACCGAACCGGTAAAGGATCACAGCGGTATCAACCTGCTTCCGTTCCTGACCGAAGAAGAAAAAACAGTCGGTCCGCGCACCCTGCTTTGGCGCCGCGATCACATGACCGATCTCGCGCTGCGCTCCGACAACTATAAATGGGTACACAACCGCAACCGCAACGAAACAAGCCTCTACGATCTGGAAAAAGACATCGGAGAAAAGAACAATCTGGCCGGCCAGTACCCGGAAGTTGTGAAGCGCCTGCAGCAGCAATATCTGCAGTGGGAAGCCACCGCGCCCGAGCCCGCCTTCAAGTCCGGCTGGACCCCAGCCAATGAGGCTGCAAAGAAGCGCGAACAAGCCGCCTACGGAAACGAATAATGCCAGATTCTAATTCTTATGGGCAAAAAGAGAGTCCGCAGACCTGCGCCGATTAGGTTGACTTGAATCTGCGGACAAGATGTTTTAGATGGTATAGGATATGAGGATATACTCGCTGCCCGGGTCCGTCAGAAATTTATGTCTGACGTGTTGTTTCTCCCGGCCGGATATGCTGTGTAAACGAGGATATCTCGTTCACCTCCG
The DNA here is from genome assembly GCA_036526075.1 of Pontiella sp. Taxonomy (GTDB): domain Bacteria; phylum Verrucomicrobiota; class Kiritimatiellia; order Kiritimatiellales; family Pontiellaceae; genus Pontiella. Next base: position 8,737 of record DATCZD010000181.1, read on the forward strand.
CCTGCTTTTCAGTGCCAGCACCGCTTCCTGCAAGCCCTCGCCGGAAGCAACGAGCTGGATTTCGCCCGGCGTGTCCGTCTTCGATTTGATGATGATCAGGCACAACCCGTTGTAAGCTTTGCGCTGTTGGGCCTGAAAGGGTTCGTGACTGTTGGCATTGCCGTTGCCGACGGCAACGATTTCCCCGGGACCTTCAATCGTGAACTGAATCAGGTGGTCGGCCTTCGGCACCAGGCGTCCCTGTTCATCGCTGATGCGTACCGTGACAAAACTGAGATCATACCCATCGGCAGCAATCACATTCCTGTCAGCCTTGAGATCGATAATCGAAGCCTCTCCAGCGGTCACCATGCGATCCTCGGCCCAAAGCTTTCCGTTTTTATAGGCCACCACCTTTAGTTCGCCCGGCTCATAGTTTACATCGTTCCAGATAAGCCGGTATTCGTATTCGCCTTTTTTCCTGCGTCCCAGCGATTTGCCGTTGAGGAACAGCTCCGCCTCATCCCCGGAGGTATAGACGTGAACAGGCGTGATTTTCCCGCCGCGATCCGGCCAGTTCCAGTGTGGCAGAATATGGGCCATCGGCAGGTCGGGACGCCAGCGCGACTGGTAGAGATAAAACCGATCCTTTTTGAAGCCGCACAGATCGACCATGCCGAAAAAGCTGCTGCGCGAGGGAAATTGAGCTCCGCCCAGTTCTTCAATCTGCTTTCTAACGGCGTCCCGCTTTACGGGATCGGGCTCGTTGAGCATGTTCGTCAGATCCTTGTTATAAGGCGTTGGCTCGCCGAGATAGTCAAAGCCGGTCCAGACAAACTCACCTAGGACGCCAGGAAACCTGTCGAGCATCATAAACTGATAATCCGGCGTGCAGCCCCAGAACGGCGCAGCGATATCATAACTGCTCATCTGAAAGTTTTTACCGGTACCGAATTCTGTGCCGTTCTTGTCCTTTGCCCAACTGCTGATCAACAGCTGGGGAACGCCGGCCGACTGCATGTTTTTCAGGTCGGCAGGGACAGGGAAATAATATTCCCCGCGCGAACTGATGCAGGACGCGGTTTCCGAGCCATGCAGGGGAAGGTCTATGTTTTCAGTATGCTTGAAATAAGGTTCATACCCCATCAGACGATAGTTGTAACCAAAGGCATCCACCTCTTTCTGGAAGCCGCTGAACGCGGGATTAACCGCTGAAACCCCGACGGTAACGGGCCGACTGGCGTCGTATCTGCGCGCAATTTCGCGAAGGCGTTTCAGGATTTGGATGCCTTCCGGCGTCTGCTGTTCCTTCACTTCGTTACCAAGGCACCACATGAAAACCGAGGGATGATTGCGGGCCATCATCATAATCGATGCAAGGTCGCGTTCGTGCCATTCGTCGAACAGGTCGCCGTAATCATGCTCTTTCTTTCCGCTCCGCCAGCAATCAAACGTTTCAACCTGAACCAGTATGCCCATCCGATCGCAGAGCTCCAGAATTTCAGGCGCGGGCTGATTGTGCGATGTGCGAATGGCGTTCACGCCCATCTCCTTCATGATTTCCAACTGCCTTTCCGCGGCACGGACGTTGAAGGCGGCACCCAGCGGTCCAAGATCGTGATGCATGCATACGCCCTTTATTTCAACGCGCCGGCCGTTCAGCTTAAATCCGTTGCGCGAGGTAAACTCCAGAGAACGGAACCCGAACGGCTGATCATAGCGATCCACAAGCCGGTCATTGATGCGCACCTCAACACGGGCAAGATAACGATGCGGATCACGAATATCCCACAGACGGGGGGATGCAACGACGGACAAGAGTGAAACAGCGTCTTGTTCGCCGGCCGACAGCGTGACAGACACTGCATCTGTTTCGGCAACCTGTTTTCCGCACTTCGCATCTGTACCATATTCATAAATGAATGATTTAACTTGTGCCTCAACTTTTTCATTGGAGCTGTTTCCCACGGTAATGTTAAGTTCAGCTGTTGCCTGATCACGCGAGATGTCTGGCGTGATCACATGAACCCCATGATGGGTAATATGCACGGGCGCGGTCTTAACAAGCCAGGTATTGCGATAGATTCCTGCGCCGGGATACCAGCGCGAGCCCCACTTTTCTGTATCGAGACGCACGGCGAGAGTGTTCGATTGATCGAATCGGAGATGATCGGTCAGCTCGGTACGAAATGAAATGTACCCATAAGGACGGCCCCCGACTTTTTCACCGTTAAGATAAATCTCTGCATTCGCCATGGCGCCGTCCAGATCAAGGAAGATCCGGCAGCCCTTATCACTCTCCGGCAACGTGAATGTTTTTCTGTACCAGCCGATCCCCTTCCATGGAAGTTTTCCGGTGGAGCCGGGCAGTTCGATATCAAACGGCCCTTCGATCGCCCAATCGTGAGGAAGATCAAGCCGTTTCCAGTCACAGTCATCAAAATCAGGCTGAGCAATCCCCGCCGGCTCCGGTTTGCGATTCCCGCCGGGCATGGTTCCGAACCGGGCAAAGGACCACCCCTGATTGAAGCTGCTGCGTGCACGCAGCGAATCCGATTCCTCAACTTCATCTTCACAAAGATTGTTTTTACCTAGATAAACCTCCGCGGTCATCGCGGGGGTGGACTCAAACTCTGCCCAAAACCTGCCGAGTTCGGTAAGGGGTGAATTTGGATCATTGCGATCTACCCAGAATTCTCCGGTTCTCGAATTGGGCTGAAAGAACGCATACCGTTCAACATACGGACACTCTTCAAGATAGGGGAGTGCCAGCTCCAGAAACTCCAGTTGTGTTTCTGTCGGACGCCCGACATTCGCGTTAAACTCGGTAACCCAGAGAGGCAGACCATACGTTTCATGCACCATGCTCAAATACTTCTTAAACCTCTTGAAAATGTCCGAGGCCTTGGCGTCGGGGGTCTTATCGGGCCATTGGCCGCCCCAGTCGTACCAGTGCACGCCGATGAAATCGATCCGCAGCTGTTCCTCTCGGGCGATCTCCCAGAATTCGGGCAGCCAGCGCCGGGGACCTTCCTCCCTCAGGTTGGGTGAGCTGATGCGCAGCCCCAGAGGCATGAGCTTTTTTAGACCGAGAACGGCTTTTTTCTGTTCGCGGAAGGGTTTTCCTTCTTCATTCGGCTCATTGAACCCCAGGATATCCTGTACCCCTTGCAGTTGTTCTAAGTTCTCCAGCGGTTCGGGCCAGAGCAGATAATTCGTAGCCATCGGTGTAAACGGGATTTTTTGCTCGGCGCTGGGCGTAGGCGTCCAGTTATAGTACCATGCGCTGTCCACTTCAACCGCACGCTTTGTCCCGCCAAATCCCTTCTTCATCACATTCTTCCAGGGCAATACGCGAATAAACTGAATGCTGTCGTTGAACTCTTTTGAAAGAAGTGGAATGCGCACATCGCGTTTATTCGCAATCAGAACCTTGGAGAGCCCGATGCCATCCTCTTCAACACCAATGACCACCTGATGTCCCTGTTTTAGAATCAGAGAGGAAATCTTTTGAGTCAGTTGTGAGGGAATCATCTCGCCTCGGTAAACCGTATAAGGCTCCAGTTCAGCCTTGTCGCCTCGGTAG
>DATCZD010000182.1:0-3074 GCA_036526075.1 Pontiella sp.
ACTGTTCAACCAATGGGTCGACCACGCGACGAACATCGTTAAAATCAATAACCCACCCCATCTCAGGGTCAAGTTCATCTTCAATATGCACCTCAACATAGTAGGTATGGCCATGCATATTGGCACACTTATGTCCAGGAGGCACATTGGGCAACCAGTGCGCTGAATCAAACTTAAACTCTTTGTAGATTTTCATTTTAGGCATAGGTCAATCCTCAACATAGAAACGCGGATCTTCTGCTCCCGCATCACTGAATCCCTTCCTGCGCAACAAACACGAATCACAATGCCCGCAGGCGCGGCCGTCGGAAGCAGGATCGTAACAGCTCGTGGTTTTAGCGTAATCAACCCCCAATTCAAGCCCGCGTTGGATAATTTCCGCCTTCGTTAGGTCAATTAACGGCGTGTGAATAGTCAGTTTATTCCCTTGCACTCCAGTGACCGTTGCTAAATTGGCCATGGATTCGTAAGCCGCAATAAACTCAGGACGGCAATCTGGATACCCGCTATAGTCCAGCGCATTAACGCCAATAAAAATGTCGTTTGCTCCCAGAACTTCTGCCCAGGCTAATGCATAAGAGAGAAAAATGGTATTACGAGCTGGAACATAGGTTACGGGGATTTCGTCACCCAACTCCTCTACATTATCATGTTTAGGAACATCAATATCCGCTGTTAAAGCAGATCTTCCGAACGAACGAAGATCAATATTAACCACACGATGCTCCTTCGCAGAAGTCTTCGCCTGCTCTACTGCACAATGGAGTTCCACCGAATGACGCTGTCCATAGTTAAAGGACATCGCATAGACCTCAAAACCTTCCGCCATCGCCATCGCCATCGTCGTGGCAGAATCAAGCCCACCACTTAGCAATACAATAGCCCTCTTCACTTCTCCCACTAGAGCATCTCCATCATTTTATGAGTTTGGGGAATGATCCGCACATTGGGCAACACCGTCGACACTTTATCCTGCCAGTGCAAAAGCTGTTCTCCGCTCGGAACCGCGTCTGTTTTTTCTGCTTTGGTCATAGGCTGAATAATAACCAGCGTATCCTCACCCCCCGCTTTCTTGATTCCCTTAACGGCCTCTATCAATTCACCTTCATGGGTTTCTGCGGACAGTACCAGTTTCGTAAACACCTCGGTATCATAGTCTCGGCAGGTTTTCAGAAACTGCCAGTGTGCGGGAAAGGCATGTTTTTCATGAGTAACACTGGAAAGTTTCACATCCATAGCAACGACATCAACCCACTCGATTACAGACTTCAACTGTTGCGGCAGGTCACCGGCCGTCTCGAGATAGATTTTATGTCCATCGCCACAAAGTAGCGGCAGCAGTTCCTGCAAGAAATTAGCCTGCAACAACGGAGCACCACCAGTCAGAGAAATATGTCGATTGGTCTTATGGCGATCTACTTCACGAACCAGCCCCAGCACCTGCTCAGCGGTCAATGGATTGGGAATCTGATCAAAGGTCCCGGACCCCGAATCCTTTTCGACTAAAACGGTTTCTGTTCGATCCGTATTAGTATCGCAGAAAATACATTCACGATGACACCCGCAGAAACGAACAAACAACTGGCGCTCGCCGACATAAGGGCCTTCACCCTGAACAGAACTAAATATTTCAGAAAGGTATGTTTTCATGGCTCAGACAAAGTACCCGACCAACTCCGAAAACGAAGCAAAATATGTTGTGGGTTTATAACCGTGATCACTACCGAAGCCATAACGAACAAAGGCACTCTTAATGCCCGCATTTTCCGCCACGCACAGATCGGTATAATGATCGCCGATCATCCATGCATCCGCAGCATCCGTTTGCGTACGCTCAAGGCAACGAACAACCCCGTCAGGAGCCGGCTTAAGTTGCGCGATATCTCCGCCGCCAATCACTTCCAAAAAATAGTCCGCCAGTTCAAAATGCCTCAGAATTTCCCGACTCGGATCGCCGGGCTTATTGGTCAGCAGTGCCAGTTTATGGCCTGCCGCCGCCAGCGCAGAAATCCCATCCGCTACGCCATCATAGAGCATTGTATGCACCGTCAGGTGAGAATAATAGTAATCCTTGTTGATCTGGAGCGCTTCCTCAAAATCGACCGCAGCGCCCTGCAGCGAACGCTCCACCAGCTTGCGTACCCCATCGCCGATGTAGCCACTGACCGTCTTCACCGACAAGAGCTCTAAACCAAAATGCGCGCGCATATGGTTGATCCCTGCCGCCAGATCCGCCCGCGAATCAATCAACGTTCCATCCAGATCAAAAATTAAAAGTTGCGGTTTCATCATTCGTCTCGCGGTAATACGGGTCAGCCCCATGAAATAATGCCCTTATCATCAATCAGCTTCATCCATGTGACTACCGGAATCTCGGGTGGATAGTTAACCGGTTGGCCATTGTCTACTGCAACCACGTTGGCTCCGGCGGCGCGGGCGGCTTCGAGCCCGATCATCTGATCTTCAAAAACCAGTGTTTTGAGCGGATCTACCTGCAGTTTCTGAATCGTAACTTCGATAATTTCCGGATTCGGCTTGCGGTGGGTTACCTCCGAGGCGGTCGTAATGAAATCAAAATATTTATACAGATCGGCTTCCTCCAGTGCCGGAAGAACAAAACTGAGCGGCGAATTGGTTGCCAACGCCATCGGTTTTTTACCATACCACTGTTCCAGAAATTCCCGCGCCCCCTCAAAAGGCTCGGCCACAAAAATTTCCCGAACCCGCTCGCGTTTACGGAACAGCACTTTTTCAGGTTGCAGCTTCAATCCATAGCGACGGTTCAGAGTTTCTGCAAAACGAGAACTGTGAGAGCCGAAAAACTCATCGTGCTCATGCGGTTTCAGCGTATAGCCACCCTGCTCCAGCACCGCATCAGCAAATGCCTGCGCATGGTATTTTCCCGAATCGATCAGGGTTCCATCGAGATCCAGAATAAATGCATCATAATCCCGGAGCTTCATTAGAGCATCTCCTATACCGCGTTGCAGAGGGTAAGAATAACAGCCTTTTGTGCATGCAGCCGATTCTCTGCTTCGTCGAACACGATCGACTGCGGGCCGTCAATCACTTCG
>DATCZD010000183.1:0-9402 GCA_036526075.1 Pontiella sp.
TTCCAATCGACTTTAACCTCGGATGCCCCAACCGTGAATCCGATGGATCTGGCGGGTGTACCTTCTGTAATGCCCGAGGATCCAAAGCGGTTCAAACTCTTGGAAAGGACGGCGTAGAGGAGCAGATGGCCGAAGCAATTCGTTTTGCGCGGGACCGCTACGGCGCTAAAAAATACATGGCCTATATTCAGGCTTTTTCCGCTACCTTTGGTGAGCGCCAACAACCGATGTATCTGGAGCTGCTCGAAGCCTTTGACTTTGCCGCGGTAAGCATTGGAACCCGACCGGACTGCCTTACGCCACAAGCCTATGATTTTCTAGTAGAGCTAAATAAACATATCGAAGTTTGGGTGGAGCTTGGAGTTCAGACTGTTCATGATCGCACACTGGATCGCATTAACCGCGGACACAATTGGGCTTCCAGTGAACAGGCCATAAAAAAACTCCACGACCTAGGAATTAAGGTGGCAGCTCATGTCATCCTTGGTCTACCTGGAGAAACGATTGGGGATTTTCAACAGACTGCCGACACGCTGGCTGCACTCCCCATTGATGCCGTAAAAATCCATAACCTGCACATTGAAAAAGGGACCACTCTAGCCCTTGAGCATGCCTTAAAACCGTTGCCCGTATTGATGGAATATGACTTTGCCGAGCATCTGATAGATTTTATCCGCCGAATGCCTCCGAATATCCCTATTATGCGCCTGACAACAGATACGCTTGATGAAGAATTGATTGCTCCGAAGTGGCACATGGCTAAGGGGCAGTTTAAGGATTATGTTATCCAGCAGATGACCTGTCGGGAATGGCTACAGGGCGACCTGTTTACAAAAATCAAAAAGCAGATGGATTTATCCAATCTGAAAGCGATTGAAACTGAAGATGGTTCGTTAACATTCTGGAATGAGGACTATAAAGAACATTTCCATACCCCAGCGGGAGCTCGGCTTGAAGCCAAAGAAAAATATCTTATTCCCGGCAAGCTGAAAGAACGACTCACCAAGGGTTCAGTCGCTCTGTTGGATGTATGTTTTGGACTCGGCTATAACAGCTTGGCGTCAATAAATACTGCTGTTCACGGTTCAGATAAATACCAATTAACAGTAACCGCCCTCGAAATGGATAGAAGAGTTGTTAGGGCTGCTTCCAAGAACATTAAAATCATGGAAAGAGATCCATTCGATTGGCGAGAGGCTTTGTCGAACCTTTATTTAGACTCTGCATATCATGTGCCTAATGCTTCATGCTGCATGCTCTGGGGAGATGCCCGCTATACAATCACGAAACTCCGCCCCAACTCTTTCGATCTTGTCTTTCTCGATGCTTTTTCCACACAGCGCAACAGTGAACTGTGGACTGTTGATTTTTTTCGAAAACTTAAAGCCGTGATGAAACCGGATGCCGCTCTGCTCACATACTGTGCCGCAATTCCGGTTCGATCCGGTCTTATGGAAGCAGGATTCTTTGTGGGAGAAACCATCCCCGTGGGGCGACAGCGTGGCGGTACCATTGCTACTATATTGGAGCAGGAAATCGAAATGCCCCTGCCAGACAAAGAACTTAAAATGATTCGTGAAACGACCCGAGGATTACCTTACCGAGATCCTTACGGAGTGTGGACCAATAAGGAAATTCTTCGCAATCGACAGGAACGAATAATAGAAAGTAAACAAGATGTGACTTCCCATCAGTAAATATCTATGTTTTATTGCCCCGCATTATGAAAAACAAAGCCCATATAACTGAAGATTTACGCGTAACTGAACTAAAAACACTGGTGACTCCGTCCCAACTGAAAAAAGAGATCCCCCTCGGAGAGTCACTTACTGGGAAAGTGCTAGCTGATCGCAAGGTTGTACGCGATATTATCCATTTGCAAGATGACCGCCTGCTGGTAGTAATCGGGCCCTGCTCGATCCATGATCCAGTAGCAGCTCTTGATTATGCCAAACGTCTAGCTACACTTGCTGAGAAAGTGAAGGATAAATATTTTATCGTCATGCGCGTCTATTTTGAAAAGCCCCGCACCACCACCGGCTGGAAGGGCTTTATCAATGACCCTCACCTTGATGATTCATGCGACATGGAGTACGGCCTTCATGCAGCCCGAAAACTAATGCTTGATATCATCAAACTCGGGTTGCCAATCGCCACAGAGTTTCTCGACCCTATTGTTCCGCAATATACCGCCGATCTGGTCAGCTGGGCAGCTATCGGTGCGCGAACAACTGAATCACAGACTCACCGTGAGATGGCAAGTGGACTGTCTATGCCGGTTGGATTTAAGAATGCTACAGACGGAAACTTCCAGATAGCGATTAATGCCATCGAATCGGCCAGCATTCCGCACAGTTTCCTTGGAATAGCTCCGGACGGTCATACTGCTGTGGTGAAAACCGCTGGAAACCCCAATACCCATTTAGTACTGCGCGGAGGGAATAACCAACCCAACTATGAACGTCCGGAAGTTACCCGAGCAGCTCGCAAACTGGAATCTGCAGGGTTGAAGCCTTCTCTCATGGTTGATTGCTCTCATGCGAATGCAAATAAAATTGCACAGAATCAGGTAAAAGTATGGGAAGATATCTGCAAGCAGCGTGAAAGCGACGATTGTCCTATTACCGGCGTCATGGTGGAAAGCTTCATTGAAGAAGGAAATCAGAAAATTTCCAACAACCTAAAATATGGTCTTTCGATCACCGATTCCTGTATTGACTGGGAAACCACAGAAAAAATGTTCTTGGGGTAAATCCAGCATAGTGAACATGCTGAAAACGCGACGTCTTCGTCGCGTTTTTTTGTTTTTAAGAATCTTATGTGGGCTTGTATCACTTTATTCACATTGAGGCCAACTCCCCCACAGTGATAGAACCCCACCCCGGTTGTTCCAGTAAATACTCCAATAGCATGGCGGACGCAACTGCATCATAGAGCGCATCATGAGCTTCACGATTTGGACATAGTTTATTTATGCGAGATCCAAGACCAAATAAGTCCACCAGATCCTCCAAAGCATATGAAGTACAGCCCGGCCAGACTTTGCGGGAAATCTTCAGCGTATCAATCCACGGACCAAATCTATGCATCGGAGCCATGGCACGGGAAAACTTTTTTTCGGTTGCAACGTTATGTGCACATAGAGGTATATCAGTCAGGCGCGACATAATATGTGGCCATAACTCCTGAGGAGTGGGTGCAATCGACAATTCATTTCGAAGCAATGTATGCCGCCCCGGTGCATAGTAATTAAATGGACGATTGGGGGAAACGTTCAAAAAACTTTCATACAAGGAGTTAGGGTCAATCTTTCCACCTTTTAGCGAAACCATGCCGATCTGCCACGGCTCGTTTGAAAAGCCCTGTACCGAACCTGTGCTTTCATAGTCCAGCACCGTAATCTCTGCATCAAAAATGGCCATGGAGGTATCCATGGCCATTATCATTCACATCCACATGGTAATTGCAATCCTGTTAGCCTTCAAGAGCCAACAGTAACGGCTCCTCAAGAGCATCAACAATCCAACGAAGGAATCGAGCTCCATCAGCACCATCGATAATCCGATGATCATAGGAGAGCGACAGCGGCATCTTCAGTCGATCACCTTCTTTTACCGCACGCCCAACTCCGAGAATCGCAACTTCCGGAGCATTTACAATCGGCGTAAAGAATGTTCCACCGATACCTCCAAGGTTGGTAATCGTAAAGGTTCCGCCTTGCAGATCGGCCAAGCCAATCTGACCGTCACGAGCTTTAGAAGCAATAGCACCAAGGTCCTGAGCCAATTCGATCATATTTTTCTGATCAGCATCGCGAATTACCGGAACCATCAGCCCCTTCTCCGTATCAACAGCAATTCCGATATTGTAGAAGTCCTTATAAATGATCTCGGCCTGTTCCGAATCAATACTGCAGTTAAAGTTCGGGAAGGCCTTCAAGGCGGAAGCAACCACCTTCACCAGAATAGCAGTTACTGTAAGCTTCGCGCCCTGCACCTCGGCCTTTTTTCCGAACCTTTTACGCAGTTCTTCCAGATGTGTAATATCCGCCCAATCCTGCTGTGTGACATGTGGAATTGTGGCCCAGCAGTGCGCCATATGATTCATCGTAGCTTTGCGGATAGACGACATTTTTTCTACACGGGTTGCCCCCTGTACTTTAGAATTTCGTCCGCCACCACTTTCGATTGTACCTTTTGCAAAATTCTTAACGTCTTCCAGGCTGATACGTCCACCTTCCTGAGATGGAGAAACCTGATGAATGTCCACACCCAATTCACGGGCCAGACGACGAACATTCGGAGCAGCGGAAACTGCATTGGCCGGTTTAATATGCACCGGTTCAGGTTCCGGAGGAGGAGGTGGCGGAGGAATCACAACAGGCTGTTCCGGTTCAGGCTTTTCAGGCGGAGCAGATTTCGGCTCGGCATCAACAATCGGCTCGGGTTCCGGGGTCTGTTCAACTATGGGAGTTTCCTCAACGGCAACATCGCCAGCCTCAATGCTGAAGGCTAGCTGGCCAATTTCCACACTATCGCCCGGAGCCACATGCACCGCACTAATTGTTCCGGTCGCAGGCGACGGGATTTCCATACTAGCCTTGCCGGCTTCAATTTCAAGAATGGGCTGACCTTCTGTCACTGAATCGCCAACTGCTACCAGAACATTGACGACATCGCCCGATTCAATATTTTCTCCCAATTCGGGAAGTTTAAATTCAAGTGCCATGGTTTTATTCTCCTACCGGATTAGGTTTTCCGGATTCAATGCCCAGATCCTTACGGGCTTTTTCCAACTTTTTCATATCAAATTCACCTTTTGTCGCAAGCGACGATAAAACAGTGAAAGTAATAGCATTCGCATCCACTTCAAAATGTCTGCGCAGAGCAACACGACCATCAGAACGACCGTAACCGTCAGTGCCGAGGGAAACAATACCGCCCGGAACAGCCTGAGAAAGCGATGCCGGCAACAGCTTCATGTAATCAGATGCCGCGATCACAGGACCGGTTTCACCTTCAAGACATTCAGTGATGTAGGCCTTCGAATTATTTCCGTTGCGTACAATTTCGCGTTCAGTATCAAGAACATCATTAATGAGATTCTTGTAACTGGTCACTGACCAGACATTGGTTTCTATGCCATATTTTTCTTTCAGCTGTTCAGAAGCTTTTACCGCTTCCGGCAAGATGGCGCCACTTCCGAGAATCTGCGCCTGCGCCTTCTTAGATGAACTAAATTTATACATGCCCTTCAGAATGCCATCTTCGGCCCCTTCTGGCATGGCCGGCTGCGCGTAATTATCGTTCATCAGCGTAATGTAATAGTAGATTTGTTCGTTTTCTACATACATCCGGCGGATACCATCCTTAATAATTACCGCCAGCTCATAGGCATATGCTGGGTCGTAGGCCACCAGATTGGGAATGGTCAGTGCATATACCAACGCATGCCCGTCCTGATGCTGCAGGCCTTCACCTGCTAACGTGGTACGACCGGCCGTGGCACCCATTAGAAAACCTTTACAACGGGAGTCACCCGCGAGCCAGGCCAAGTCGGCAATGCGCTGAAAACCGAACATGGAATAATACGTATAGAACGGAATCGTGTTGATGCCGTGATTGGCATAAGCCGTTCCTGCGGCAACAAACGAGGAAAAGGCTCCGGCTTCGGTAATTCCCTCTTCAAGAATTTGACCGTCTTTGGCCTCCTTATAATAAAGCAGGTTATCGGCATCCACCGGTTCATAAAGCTGTCCAGAGTGCGCATAAATGCCCACCTGGCGGAACAATGCATCCATCCCAAAGGTGCGGGCCTCATCCGGCACAATGGGCACTACCAGTTTACCTACATTTTTATCAGACAGTAATTTAGAGAGGATGCGGACAAAGACCATTGTAGTGGAAACTGGGCGGTCTGACCCTGCATCAAATTCCTGGAAAATCTTCTCAGCTGGACTTCCAATCGGATTATATTCCGTTCGTCGAGTAGGAACATGTCCACCCAAATCACTGCGACGCTTTTTCAGATACTGCATTTCAGGACTATCCTCTGACGGACGATAGAACGGAACACTATCAATCTCTTCATCAGAAATCGGAATGCCAAAACGGGTACGAAATTCGCGGAGCGATTCCTCACCCAGTTTTTTCTGGGAATGAGTGATGTTTTGTCCCTCTCCAGCCGCTCCCATGCCGTAGCCTTTAACGGTTTTGGCCAGAATAACTGTAGGTTGACCTTTAGTTTCCACCGCCTTTTTGTATGCGGCATAAACCTTAGCTGGATCATGACCGCCACGGCGCATGCGCTTGAGTTCAGAATCTGAAAGATGCTCGGATAATTTTAGTAGACGTGGATCAGTTCCAAAGAAATGATCTCGGACATATTCAGCACTTTCAACTGTATATTTTTGATATTGCCCATCAACCACCTCGCCCATACGCTTTGCCAGCAAGCCATCTTTATCCTTTTCGAGCAACGGATCCCAGCTATCACCCCAGACAACCTTGATAACATTCCAACCGGCACCACGGAAGGCTGCCTCAAGTTCCTGAATAATTTTTCCGTTACCACTGACTGGACCATCAAGACGCTGCAGGTTGCAATTCACAACAAATGTTAGGTTATCCAGTTTTTCACGAGCTGCTAGCTTTAGTGCACCTAGCGTTTCCGGTTCATCCGTTTCACCATCTCCAAGGAATGCCCAGACATGCTGGTTGGTTGGCTCACGAAGTCCCCGATCCTCCAGATATTTAATATAACGGGCATGATAAATTGCAGTGATCGGACCCAGTCCCATTGAGACGGTCGGGAATTGCCAGAAATCGGGCATCAGCCACGGATGCGGGTAGGAAGACAGCCCTGGAGTACCATGAAGTTCATGACGGAAATTATTCAGCTGATCGTCCGTCAAGCGACCTTCTAGGTAAGCACGGGCATAAACGCCGGGCGATGAGTGCCCCTGGAAGTACACGAGATCACCCGGAAAATCATCCGTACGACCGCGAAAAAAGTGGTTAAAGCCTACCTCATAAAGCGTGGCAATCGACTGGTAAGATGAAATATGGCCTCCAATGCCATCTTCTTCCCGGTTGGCGCGAACCACCATCGCCATGGCATTCCAACGAATCAGCGATTTAATGCGACGTTCCATTTCGCGGTCGCCCGGATAGGCCGGTTGTTCATCCAACGGGATGGTATTAATATATGGTGTGTTTGCTGAAAATGGAAGACGTACACCTTTCCGGTGAGCCTCCACCTGCAAATCGTGGAGAATGTCTTTTACACGATCAGGCCCCTCATTCGCCAGCATTTCATCCAATGCATCAAGCCAATCCTGTTTATTATAATCAATGTTACCAGAGTCAGAATCACTCGTATCCATATCAAAATTCCTTCGTCTTTAGTTGGTGAAAACTTAAATAGGAACAATGCAGTACACAATAAAAATATCAAAAAAAACATGAGTTCGATCATAGTAATTTATGGATTTAGGTGGCTTTTTTGTTTTTTCAGAGACAAAAACACATCCTTAGAAACCCATTTTAACCCTAAAATGTGAAATTTAAATGCGCATAACTCACCTAAAAACATCAACTAACACTTAAACCCTGAAATTTATTTAAGATCCCTATATCCTTTATGTGCGGGCTTTTCACCGCTTTAGGATTATGGTTTGATGCCTCCCCTTTTAAGCGAAAGAAGGATTAAATGAAATATATCGGAGCTCATGTGAGTGCCAGCGGCGGAGTTGAAAATGCGCCCTTGAATGCAGCAAAAATAGGAGCAAACGCTTTTGCCCTTTTTACTAAAAACCAACGTCAATGGACCGCAAATCCGTTGACCGCCGAAAGCATTGAGTCCTTTAAGAGAAACTGTTCTGAAAACGGTTTTGAACCGAAAAGTATTCTTCCTCACGACAGTTATCTAATTAATCTGGGACATCCAGAGGCTGATAAACTTGAAAAGTCGCGCAATGCCTTTATCGATGAAATGCAGCGTTGCGAACAACTTGGACTTGAGCGATTAAACTTTCATCCCGGAAGTCATCTCAAACAGATTTCAGAGTCTGAATGTCTCAGCACCATTGCCGAATCGATCAATATTGCACTCGATAAAACCAACGGAGTTATAGCTGTAATTGAAAATACCGCCGGCCAAGGATCAAACCTTGGTTTCCGTTTTGAACATTTAGCTGAAATTATTGATCAGGTGGATGATAAGAGTCGCGTGGGTATTTGTATTGATACCTGCCACAGCTTTGCAGCCGGATATGATCTTACGACACAAGAGAGTTGTGAAGCGGTCTTCTGTGAATTTGAAAAGATCGTTGGTTTTAAATATCTTTGCGGTATGCACCTGAATGATTCAAAAAAAGAACTTGGCAGCCGAGTTGACCGCCATCATAGCCTAGGAGAAGGTTTACTCGGTCTGGAAGTGTTTAGGTATATCATGAAAGATGATCGCTTTGATGATATTCCCCTAATTCTTGAAACCATTAATGAGTCCATCTGGGCCGAAGAGATTAAACTGCTCAGGAGCTATGAAGTATGAATATGATGAACAACATTCGAGTCGTACTTGTTGAGCCGATTTTTGGCGGAAATATAGGTTCTGTCTGCCGCGCCATGAACAACAACGGCATTACTGATCTGGCCATCGTGAACCCGCGTCCGGAAACCGACTGGAACGATGCCCGCAAGCTGTCTTGCAATGCCCAGCAACAGCTAGAAGACCGCAAGGAATATGCTACGCTGGCCGACGCAATTTCCGACTGCACTATTGTGGCAGGAACATCGGCGCGAACCGGTTTTTATCGCGATACCGCCTACTCTCCGAAAGAATTCGCACCGATCGGACTTAACAGTGCTAAAGATCACAAGATTGCCCTTGTTTTCGGCCGAGAAGACAAAGGCCTCTTCAATGAAGAACTGGCACTCTGCACCCACATTATTCAGATTCCATCCAGCGAGGTTTACCGGTCGCTGAATCTGTCACACGCCGTCTATATCTGTTGCTATGAAATGTACTGTGCCGCAGATATATTCCAACCCTCCGCGGAAAAAGCCGAAGAGGCAGATACTGCCTTGCGCGAGCGGATGTTTTCCATGTGGCGCGAAATGATGACTGAAACTGAATTTGTCCACGAACAGAAACTCGACCATATGATGATGGGGCTTCGCCGTATCTTTTCACGTGGAAAACTCACCGTTCCTGATTGTAAAATCCTGATGGGTCTTGCCAAACAATCTCTTTGGGTTTCAGAGCAGTGGAAGAAAAAATAAATAAAATATACATTAAAGAGGTCTCAGAGAAATTTTTCCCTATCCCCTCCTCAATCTCTGTGCCTCCAACGCAGCAGGTGAAAAAAAAGAAAGCGACACATCCATGTTTCCAGAACAA
>DATCZD010000184.1:0-12482 GCA_036526075.1 Pontiella sp.
TGGCGTTGGCTCCGGCAATCACCCATTGAGATTCGTGCAGTAATATAGCCTGATCGATACAAATTCCCGGTTCGCATTCTACACCGTTGATAATCAGAGTATGAGCGCCGGTACTTGCGCGTATTTTTTCCGAGGTTCGGAACCCGCCTCCACCCATTCCGACATGGCCGATTTGATCTAGAAAATCGGGGTAATTTTCAGGGCTGATTTCTTTGGGAGCGGTGATGCCGGATTTTGGGATCGGGAAGGGGATTTCCGGTGGAGCGGTATTCGGCAGGTCGGCCCAGTCGATTTTTATTTTCCGAAGCATGGGCTATTTCTGATCCGGTTTAGCCCAAGCCGGTGGGCTTTCCATTTGAAGGGCGACATGGCGCGCCATGTAGTTTAAGTATCCGGAAACCTTGATGCCATAGCGGGTCGCTCCGCTCAGCCCATCAACAGCGGACTTTTCCGCATATGGATCAAAGGGGATTTGTTGAAACTGCTTCAGTATCGACTGAACCTGTCTGCGGTCCTTGGCATTCTTAATTTTTTCAATATCGGGAAAAAGAGCTTCCCTCAGTACATAACCACTTTCGGTTTTATCGACAATAACCACTCCGGTAATCGGCTTGAACGACTCTATTTTTCTATAGGCTGCTGCGGTTTTCGGTGCGCCTTTTTCATCCCAGCCTATATAGACCTGTTTAATGGTTCGAGAATAAGGATCTTCGGATTCAACAATATTGAGTCCAGTCAATGCATTGTTTATGACCTCCTTTACCTGATCGCCCCAGGCAGAGGTGAAGCACGTTAAAACCGTTATCAGTAATACTCGTATATGCATGTAAAAACTCAATTGAAGTGGGTATTCAGGGTAAGGCTTTCCGGTGTGTTAACGCAAGATGGAAGGTGAGGTCAAATCCGCTTCAGGCTGTAAAAAAACTGAAGCGGATTTGATTTGATTAGCAGGGGTTAGTTGAAGATCCAACCCATGCCGAAGTTATACTTGGTGGTGTCATCAGACCCTGAAAGCTCATTCGAAACAAATTGGGCATCAGCTTTAACCACAAAGTTTGGTGTAAGCAGAAAGTTGACGCCCACAGTAACATCGGTACGGTCGTATTCTCCGCTAGAAGAGGCACCTCCGGAGAGTTCAGATTGCGTGTCATATCTCTCATAACGAACAAACGGGATCAGGTCTGCTTCTTTAAACTTTCCGGTTTTGCAGTGTTCCGGAAGTGCACTGATGCCAGTTTCCAGATACCATCCGAAGATTTCTTCTCCAACACCAGGCGTTAGTTCATCGGTGTCTGAGTTGCAGCCATGAGCCACTACACCTCGGAAGTGAAGTCGAGATACGTCATATTCAAAGTCAGCAGATACCATGGAAAACGTATTATTAGAATCATTTCCATTAGTTCCGCCTTTGTTTTTGTTGTTGGTTCCTCCGTAGAATCCGGAAATACCAAACCGCAGATCTTGTTTTTCGGACAGCGTAGGAAAGATGTCAACTCGACCCGTTAGGGCTGCATCGTTGATTCCTGGGCGCCCTTTCATCCGACCCTTACGGATACCTTCTTTGGCCGTAAAGCCTGTGTCGTCCAGACTGCCGACTCCATAGACTTCATAGGTGAGCCAGCTTAGTGGCGAACCAAATATGCCGATACCATCGAGGGACCATGTGGAGGGGATGATATATTTTTCAACATTCGGGCGCTCAACTCCGTTAAACAGCGGGGGCTCATGATGCTGATTGACGATGCCAAGAGGGGCCAGTATACGCCCCGCACGAATACTGAAAGCATCAGACAGTGCAAAGTCAGTATACAACTGTTCAATCAAAAGATATTCTTCGTCTGTGGAGGCATGCTCCAGTTCAGTTTCTGAGTTCAGATGAATCCATTCATTAAATTCATAGCCTGCATAAATTACAAAGCGGTGAATATCCAGCAGATCGTTACCGCTTTCTGTAAAATTTGCATGGATTTCGCCATATCCGCCAAGTGAGAGCTTGTCGGTCGTTTTTTCGAGCATTGACAGATCGCTCTGAGCTCCTTTGAGTGCGTTAATTTCGGCATTCATTTCTGCCATCTTTTGTTCCAGGGCTTGAATGCGGCTGAAGTCTTCGGCGCTTGCAGTTAAAACGCCTGCAGCAATCAACACCGCAAGACCTGCTTTTTTCATGACTAGCTGTTTCATTGAATATTTCTCCTTTATTAAATTCCGGAGGCGTGTAACTAAACGGATGTAAAGAAGGAAACATGTGTACGAAACAAATGAACTGATTTTAACAGGGCAGTTGTATCGTATGTAAGGGTGCTCGTTCCCAACTCTTTAGATCCGGCATTTGATTCAACCACTGAACCCGCACACCAGAAAAATTAGTTTAAACAACCCTCAGGGTCACCCTGACGGGACTTATTATTCCATAGGTATTGGAATAAAACACCGGAAACTTAGCACAGACTAACTTTGGGTCAACAATTATTTATATTTAATCTAAAATATATATGGGTAGATATATGGGTATTTTTAGAGCTAAAAAGCGTTCTAACGAGGTTGACGCGATTAGGGCAGTTGGGTAGTGTTTGCGCTCATTTTCAAAGAAACTGCAGTTTCTAAACCTAAAAGGAAAGGTGCTAATAACATGGCTACTAAAGTTGGTATTAACGGTTTCGGCCGTATCGGACGTATGGTATTCCGCGCTGCTGCTAAGCGTGACGATATCGAAATTGTAGGCATCAACGACCTGCTGGACGTTGATTATCTCGCATACATGCTCAA
Source organism: Pontiella sp. (assembly GCA_036526075.1). Lineage (GTDB taxonomy): Bacteria > Verrucomicrobiota > Kiritimatiellia > Kiritimatiellales > Pontiellaceae > Pontiella. Next base: position 2,767 of record DATCZD010000184.1, read on the forward strand.
ATACGACTCTGTACATGGTCGTTTCGGCGGTTCGGTAGAAGTTAAAGAAGGTGCTTTGGTTGTAGACGGTAAAGAAATCCGCATTACTGCTGAACGTGATCCTGCAAACCTCGCTTGGGGCGATGTTGGTGCAGAAGTTGTTGTTGAGTCCACTGGATTCTTCCTGACTGACGAAACGGCTCGTAAGCACATTGAAGCTGGCGCGAAGAAAGTAGTCTTGTCTGCTCCTTCTAAAGATGCGACCCCGATGTTCGTTTGCGGTGTTAACACTGATACTTACGCTGGACAGGACATCGTTTCCAACGCTTCCTGCACCACGAACTGCCTGGCGCCGATCGCTAAGGTTCTGAACGACAAGTTCGGTATTGAAAAAGGTCTGATGACTACTGTTCATGCGGCAACTGCTACTCAGAAAACCGTTGATGGTCCTTCCATGAAGGATTGGCGTGGTGGACGTGGCATCCTGGAAAACATCATCCCGTCTTCCACCGGTGCTGCTAAAGCGGTAGGTAAAGTAATTCCGGAACTGAACGGCAAGCTGACTGGTATGGCTTTCCGCGTTCCGACTTCTGATGTTTCTGTTGTTGACCTAACGGTTAACCTCGAAAAAGAAGCGTCTTACGAAGATATCTGCGCTGCAATGAAAGAGGCTTCTGAAGGCGAAATGGCTGGCGTTCTTGGTTACACTGACGAAATGGTTGTTGCTACTGACTTCCGCGGGGAAGTGTGCACTTCTGTATTTGATGCTAACGCCGGCATTCAGTTGGACGGTACCTTTGTTAAGGTTGTATCTTGGTACGACAACGAATGGGGTTACTCCAACAAGGTTCTGGACCTGATCAAAGTAATCGTTGACTAATCTCAACGGATACTTCGAATCAAGAAAGCGTTCTCCGAAATTTCGGAGAACGTTTTTTTTTGTCAGGAATCACATACCTTTCTGAAACAAGCTTTTGCAAACATCTATTGACAGCTCCTTTTGCATACATTATATGTCCTGCAATTAAATTAGACCAAAAAAGTACACTATTGTATGTGGAATTTTTAAAAGTTGCAATCATGTCATATGAACGTCGGAATTAAATGAAAGGAAAAGGTGTATGTCTGAGGAAAATTTAACACTCGAAGAGGTGCGTCAACGTGCAAAAGGAAAGCTTAAAGGTGTCTGCATGGTTTACAAGGACTGTGACGGAGCACCTTCCCGTTTTTGTCAAAATCAAAGCTATGGGGGGCCTTTGGGGATTGGTGGGGCCGGTAGTGGAGCTTCGTTTCACAATAACTGGCTTGCTCTACGCAGGGTGAATCTCAAGTTGAGGCCGATTGGCGACTGTGCAAAGCCAGATACCTCCATGACCCTTTTCGGCAAAAAGATTTCGATGCCGATTATGGCGGCTCCGGTGGCCGGAACTGGTTCTTTCGGAGGTGATGAAGTTATTACCGAGGAGGATTTCTGTAATGCCGTGATTGACGGTAGCAACATGGCCGGTGTCATAGGCTGGCGAGGGGATTCACATGCATACAGTTTTGATAATACTCCGTGTTTGACTGCGATCGCTAAGGGTGGTCAGGGGGGCGTTAAAATTGTTAAGCCTCGCAGTCAAAGTGACATTATGCAGTTTTTTGAGCTGGCAGAAAAGTCCGGTGTTACCGCCGTCGGCGTTGATGTGGATGGTCATGGATCCTACATGATGAACAAGCACGGACAGCCGGTCTTCCGTAAAAGCAAAGCCGATTTAGAAGAACTGGTGAATGCAACATCCCTGCCGGTCATTTTTAAGGGCATTATGTGTGCGGAAGATGCCGTTGAGGCGGCGGAAGCCGGTGCTGCAGCTGTTGTTGTTTCAAATCATGGCGGACGGGTGATGGATGCTACTCCGGGCGCTGCGGATGTGATTCCTGAGGTTGTAAAAGCGCTGAAGGGAAGCAATACCCTTGTTCTGGCGGATGGTGCAGTCCGTACAGGATATGATGCCTTGAAGATGCTTGCTCTGGGTGCATCTGCAGTTCTAGTTGGGCGTGATATTGTACGTGCGGCAGTTGGTGCCGGAGCGGAAGGTGTACGGATTCAGATGGAGCATTTTCAGAAAACGTTTGCTCAGGCCATGCTGATGTCCGGCTGCAAAACCCTCGACGATATATCTTCGGATATTTTAGCTGAGTCATCAGAATCTTAGGCGATGATCTTTTGTTGAAAGCTGCCCCGGGGGCGGGGCAGCAAGCCTGTTGGGTAGGGCGCCTGAAATTGCATTTCCGTATGGATTTAATTGCAAGACTGTAAAATTACCCAGTACCTTTGCCTCCTAATTTAAGGGACAGAATAACGATGGTTACTTTGAATGAAGAACAGGCTCCGTTGCGTAGAGATATCCGCCTACTAGGGGAAATGCTTGGGCGGACGCTTAAAACACAGGCTGGTGATGACCTCTATGAGCTGGTGGAAGAGATTAGGGCGCTCTCCAAGGCATCCCGCGTGGATTCCACTGCTGATACTAAACTCCGTTCGCTTATCCGCGGCTTGAAAGATGAGGATACGCTTATACTTGCCCGTGCCTTTGGCCATTTCCTTAACATGGCCAATATCGCTGAAAACTATCACACCATGCGTTCCCATAGAAATTATGCGGAAGAAGCCCTAACTGATCAGCACAGCATGTTGGAGGAGCTGCTGCTTAAACTTGTTGATCAGGGGATTGCTAAAGAAGATATTTGGAAAACTATTAGTACCATGGAAATAGAGCTGGTGCTAACCGCTCACCCTACCGAGGTTAAACGGCGTACCCTGATTCAGAAGAGCAGTAGGATTTCAGATCTGTTAGCCAAGCGCGACCGGTTGAACCTGACCCCGTATGAAAAAACGGAGCTCCGGGAGGATCTGGAGATTATAATTACGGGAATATGGCAGACCGATGAAATTCGCCGTGTTCGTCCGACTCCGGTGGAAGAGGCTAAATGGGGGCTGGCAATCATTGAAGAAATTCTGTGGGAAGCCGTTCCGCGTTATATGCGCAGTTTGGATAATGTTTCCCAACATATACTGAATGAAAAGCTTCCGATAGATTGCTGTCCGATCCGTATTGCATCTTGGATGGGAGGCGACCGTGACGGGAACCCGAATGTGACTGCTGAAGTGACCCATGAAGTGTCGTTTCTGTCACGTTGGATGGCGGCCGATCTTTATATCCGAGAACTGGATCAGCTCATCCTTCGTCTTTCCATGGAACAATGCAGCGATGAGCTACGTGCCTGTTGTGTCGGCGAAGCGCGCGAACCCTATCGTGTATTTCTTCGTAGCATCCGTAATAAAATGCGCTTAACAAAAAAATGGTGCGAGGCTCGGCTGAATGGGCAAAAAGGGGTTCCCTCTGGAAACATCTATCTGGATGCTAATGAGCTGCTTGAAGAACTGAAAATTTGTTACCGCTCCCTGAAGGAGAATAACGGTGATTTGATCGCTGACCGCAGTGTACTCAGTTTGATCCGTCAGGTTTCCTGTTTTGGGCTCTCGCTGGTAAAGCTGGATATTCGTCAGGAATCTTCGCGTCATACGGATATGATCAATGCGGTGACCGAGTATCTTGAACTGGGATCCTATAAGGACTGGGATGAAACAAAACGTCAGGAATTCCTGATTGAAGAATGTAGAAGTCGGCGTCCGTTGATACCGATGGATATGCCGTTGACGGATGATCAACAGGAGCTGATGGATACCATGAAAGTGGTGGCTGAGCTTCCCCGGGATGGGCTGGGAGCCTATGTGATCTCTATGGCCAGTGCTCCGTCCGATGTTTTGGCTGTACGCCTGCTTCAGAAAGCGGCCGGCATTGCAAACCCGCTACGCGTGGTTCCTTTGTTTGAAACGCTGGATGATTTGGATCATTGCGGCGAAACCATGCAGCAACTCTTTTCCATCCCTTGGTATAAAGAGGATATTCAAGGAGATCAGGAAGTTATGATTGGCTATTCTGATTCCGGAAAAGATGCCGGTAAGCTGGCTGCCAGCTGGGCGCAGTATCGGGCACAGGAAACTCTGACGGGTGTTGCAAAAGAAAACGGCATCCGTATGAATCTGTTCCACGGTCGTGGCGGATCGGTCGGTCGTGGTGGTGGGCCCGTTGAGCACGCTCTTCTGGCTCAGGCTCCGGGATCCGTAGATGGTCGGATGCGTGTGACCGAGCAGGGGGAGGTCATTCAGCAGAAATATTCCATTCCGGATAATGCCGTATTCAATCTGATGCAATATACCGCAGCTGTAACAGAGGCCACACTGGCTCCTCCGCCGATCGCTAAACCGGAATGGCGGGAGGTTATGGAACAGATGTCGGAGGTTTCCTGCACGGTCTATCGCAATATTGTTCGCAGTCATCCTGACTTTGTAAAATATTTCCGTGAAGTCACTCCGGAGCAGGAACTGGGTCGGCTCTATATCGGAAGCCGTCCGGCTAAGCGTAAATCTGGTGGGGGAATCGAAAGTCTGCGTGCCATCCCCTGGGTGTTTGCATGGACTCAGGTACGTCTGATGCTCCCCGCCTGGCTGGGTACCGGTGAGGCTCTGAAGTTGGTAGTTGAAGAGGGAAAAGAGCCGCTTCTGCAGGAGATGATTGAAGAGTGGCCGTTTTTTTACTTCTTTATGGACATGCTCGACATGGTTCTATGCAAGGCTGATGCTCGCATTTCTGCTTATTATGACGATTGTTTGGCCAGTGATGATGTAAAAGAGCTGGGCTTTGCATTGCGGGAAAAGCTAGGCATTACTAAGCAGGTGGCGGAACATATTGTTAAGAACCTTCCGGTGAAGGCAGAACGCGAAATCTTGCGGTCCTCTGTTTTGGTGAGGAATCCCTATGCAGATCCGCTCAACCTAATTCAGGGAGAGGTGTTGCGGCGCATTAAATCCAATGAAATACATTCTGAGGTGTTGGAGGATACGTTGATGGTTACCATTGCCGGTATTTCTGCAGCCATGAAGAATACGGGTTAATGTAGTTCCAATATCTGGATCTCCAGATCAGTATTCCGATTAAATAAAGCGTCTCCAAAATACTGGCGGACGCTTTTTACTTTTCAATTCACGGATCGCGAAGTTCACGTGTACTTTGTTCTTTGAGCTTTTTGTTTAAATTGTTCGCTACTCACTCTCGGTTATGTGTTTAATTCTATAATTATGGAGCTGATTTTTGATTATATTTCTTCTTTAGGGGCGATTGCTCCGTATGCCTGCATTGCTCTCTTTATGTTTGCCAGTTTATTGGTGGTCTGGCGACTTGAGGTGTTGTCAGGGCAGGGGGTGGAAGGCACGGTGCTGGGAACGATCTTTATGCCATTTTGCTCTGGAATGGGAAATATGGTTTTTGCACTGGTTCTGGCCCGTGGTAAGGGAAGTGGCGATGACGTAATGATCAATTGCCTGTTCAATAATATCACCAATCTGACACTTTTAATCGGGTTCCCGGTTTTGATTTGGAGTATGGCCGGTATTCCCCGCGCTACAAACCATAAGGCGGTACAGGAATTTCGAGCCGGTCGATTGGCTCTGGCATTAAATCTGGTAGCGGCCTTCTTTTTTTCCGGTATCGTCTGGTTGCTGGCCAATGATGGAACGCTATCCTCGATGGATGGGATTGTATTAATCGCGCTGTTTTTCTTTTGGCAGTGTTTTCATATCTACGATGTAAAAAAAACCAATCTGTTAAAAAAGAAGAGCTATCCAAAAACACTCCCAGTGGAAGTTGGGCTGCTCTTACTTGGTGCTTTTGCGGTATTTATCAGTACCGATTGGTTGGTGCAATGGTTTCAGTCATTTGAGAGCGATCAGATTTCTCCGCGCTTTCTAGGGTGGGCCAGTGGGGTGCTGATGGTCTTACCTAATGCTTTGCTGGCGTTTTATTACGGTGCAAAGGATCGAATGGACGTGGTTTATACCTCTCAGTCAGGTGATGCACATATCTGTGTTCCGCTTTGCATCGGAATGTTTGCAGCTGTTCAGGAAATCAAGATGAATGAATTTATTCAGCAGTCGTTACTCATTCTGATGCTTCTGTGCGTGGCTCACCTGTTATTTATCTCTTTTCTTGGACGGCTTCCTCGTGTCTTTGCAGCACTTTTTATTGTAGCCTTCTGTTATTTTATTTGGTCGGGCATTGCTTAGAAACGGTTCCTCGATCTTGTCCTCTTTTTGAATGAGAACCCAAGTAGGGATCAGTTTCCTGTATCAAGAAGAAAGAATGTGCGAATTTATTCTTCGCATTGTGAGGGTCAGTGATTTAGATCGATAGGAGATATCGGGGATCCGTCTTTAAGTTGTAGGTCCTGTTTTCCATTTTGAACAATTACTATTGAGTCAGCGGGTCAGTAATAAAAGATTCCAGTAATTCACTGAAATAAATCTGGGAAGAAGTCCATTTTGGATTTTCTGTAATTTCGCTCGTGTTTTTTGCTGTATTGTTAAAAAGGACAAACAAACGCTCTCCTGCACAGATGTGGGCATCAAAGCCGGTTCCGTGACCCTCATGGGAAAATGCAAAATCCCCAACCATGGTGTTGGCCGGATCAAGTGTGCCTTTCAATGCCGCGATATCTGTCTGGAATTCGGCATGGAACTCTGCTTCCCGGTTCCCACCGTATTCTATCACCTTCCAGCCGAGTGCATTTTTCTCGGCAATGGCCCACTCATCAAAGACGGGTTCGCCAATAGCGTTTTGGAGCTTAGATAGGGTGCTTTCGATACGGGTTTTAGCTGTAGCAATATCCATGATTAGATCCTTTAGGAGTTATTCGGATCCCATAATAGCTGATTTTTTGAAAGGCTCAAGACAGGGGTGTTTTAAATGTGGTTTGACTCGCCATTCGATATGCTTATAGTCAACGCCTCGATTTTAAGGACGTTTAAAAAAGGAGTTAACTTATGAATAAAATGACAATTAAGGATCTGGATGTTCAGGGTAAACGCGTGCTGATGCGTGTTGACTTCAATGTTCCGGTTAAGAATGGCGTTGTCGGTGACGACACGCGGATTGTAGCGGCTCTTCCTTCTATTAAGTATGTACTCGAAAATGGCGGATCACTGGTTCTGATGAGCCACTGCGGTCGCCCGAAGGGAGAAAAGAATATGGAATTCACCCTCAAGCCGGCGGCAGACCGTCTGGCAGAGTTGGTGGATGCCAAGGTGACCCTTGCTCCCGATGTAATCGGTGATGAAGTTAAGGCGCTTGTTGAGGCCCTGCCGGCGGGTGAAATTCTGGTTTTGGAAAACGTACGCTTTTATAAGGAAGAAGAGGGGAAAGGGTGTACTGCTGAAGAACAGGATGCTTTTGCCAAGGAACTTGCCTCTTACGGTGATGTCTATGTTTCTGATGCCTTCGGTACAGCTCATCGTGCTCATGCATCCATGGCTGTTGTTACAAAATATATCGATCAGTGTGCCGCCGGATTCCTGCTCGAAAAGGAAATTCAATACTTGGGTCAGACTCTCGAATCACCGGAAAAACCGTTTGTAGCGATCATTGGCGGCGCCAAGATTTCCGGAAAAATTGATGTGGTTATCAACCTGATGGATAAGTGTGACGCGATCCTGATCGGTGGGGGTATGGCATTCACCTTCGAAAAAGCAAAGGGCAATAAGATCGGTGGTTCTCTGGTTGAGGATGATAAGCTGGATCTTGCAACCAAAATCCTCAAAGAGGCAGAAGAAAAGGGTGTTAAACTGTTGCTTCCGGTTGATAGTGTGTGTGCAGATGCCTTCTCTGCTGAGGCCAATACGAAAGTTGTTGAAGGTGATATTGATGACGGTTGGATGGGGTTGGATATCGGTCCAAAATCTGTTGAGCTGTTCTGCAATGAAATCGCTTCTGCAAAAACAGTAGTCTGGAACGGTCCTATGGGTTGTTTTGAAATGGCTCCGTTTGCTAACGGTACGTTCTCTGTATGTGAAGCTGTTGCTAAGTCAAACAGCATCAGTATTATCGGTGGTGGCGATTCTGTTGCAGCTGTTAATCAGTCCGGTGTGGCAGATCAGATGAGCCATGTATCTACCGGTGGTGGGGCATCCCTCGAGTTTATGGAAGGCAAACAGCTTCCGGGCATTGTTGCCCTGACGGATAAATAATCGATCGGATTCGATTGACTTGTAAGCGCGCCTTTTCCTGATGGGAAAGACGCGCTTTTTTTGTATTGGAGCATCTTGTCAATGAAGTCTGCTAGGAGAAGTGCCTCGCAGAGTTTCAGCTATGATAAACCATGAATGGTAAAGTTTGAGCATGTGGGTTGTCGTTGAACGGTGTGATTTTTTCTTTTGATGACGGACAGTATGAATAGCTGTCTAAGTATCCAAAAGAAAACCCCGCACCTGCGGAAGGAGCGGGGTTATAGTCGTTCTTTTATTCAGAGGTACATTAGAACTTATAGGTGATCTTTCCACTGATGGTGTGTTCTGTGTACGCATCGCCGAATAGACCGTCATAATCCAGCTCAAACTTTGTACTCTCGGCTTTCCAGTTCCACATATCCAGTCCGAAGCCCAGTTTGTAAAGGTCCTCCTCGCGAGCCCGAACCTGTAGAACACCGGTTCCTCCTCCGAAATTAGAGTAGGTAAAGCTTCCGTCATCCATATCGGCATTAAACTCATGAAGCCAGTGTGCGCGGAGCTCTGGAATAATTGCAGTCTGCAGTTTAAGAATATCGATCTGGTGAGCAGTGGAAATCGTAGCGCCAATGGATCCAAGAATAGACTCGCTATCATATGAATCAACATTCTGAGTCAGAATGACCTTACGGGTGTATTCATCTTGAGAATACTCAGAATAGAGACCGGAGATTTCCGGTGTAAGGATGATCTTTTCGGTAATATCAAAAGAATATCCAGCTCCCAGATAGGTGCTTAAAATTTCAGAGTCAAATTCAAATGAAGTAATACTTCCAAGTGGTTTTTCGGTGGTCTCGATGGCGGTATATCCAAAGGCCAGGTCAACAAAAAGTTTTTCACCGCCAATAGTTGAATAGATGGATCCCTGGTAGGAGTCTATATCGGCACTGCTTCCAAAATCTGCATCAATGTTGGACCCGCCCATTCCGCCAGCCAGGCCAATCAGTAGGTTGCCAAAGCTTTTATCAATACCGATAACTGTTCCATAGGACTTTGTGTCCAGGGCATCAAAGGAGTCTGCTTCATCCTGTTCGGCAAGAACTCCGTATCCGCGAATCCAACCATTCAGCTCGCCAATGGCGTTATCTGGGCCGGCAGCACCGGAGGGAGATGCTTTTGTGGAGGCAAATCCGTTCAGGGAACGGAATTCTGTTCCGCGGGCCGCAAGCAACTGATTGACCTGTTGTTGAGTCTGGAATCCGGCATTCGCGATCCCGGGCATTTGCAGGGCGGAATACACCAGCTTTTCACCCCGTCCGCCGGCCCCTGAAGCGTTGAGGGAGCGGAAATCTTCTGAGGTCATGCTTGTTATGGCATCATCCATGGCAAAAAGAGTATTCGTACCAACGCTTTCGGCCATTTCGGTAAAATTGGTCAAGGATCTGTAACTCCAGTCAACGGTCAGCCCTGCAGTAGCATCGATGGAGTCCTTGGTGAGCCAGCCGAGGTCGGCGATAATCTGGGAATCTAGATCAGAAGTGAGCACGGTTCCGTTAGTGACAACAAGAATGCTCCCGCTTTGCGCGGAGGCATAACCGGAGACCATAAGGCGGGACGATGCTTCAGACATATCCATCGT
>DATCZD010000185.1:0-4757 GCA_036526075.1 Pontiella sp.
CTAGCTCAGAAGGAAACGTTTCTGATGAGCAATATTGTCCCACAGACGCCCTATGTGAACCGTGGGATATGGAAGGATCTTGAGATGACTGTGGCCAAGCGTTATGGACGTTATTTTGGCGAAGTTTGGGTTGTTACCGGCCCCATATTCAAAAACCTGGACCAGAAGCTTAATTCTGGTATCGCAATCCCATCACATTATTACAAAATTATAGCCGATGAACATGAAGGTAAACTACGTGTGATGGCCTTTTTAGTTGAAGCTCACTGTCCTCCTTACACCCGCATTAAAACGCGATTAGTCAGTATTGATGAGTTGGAACTACGCACCGGGCTTAACTTTTTCCCGGAGTTGGATCAGGAAGATCAGATCGTGCTTGAATCCAATTCTGCAACCAGGCTGTGGCCGGTGGTTATTCCGGCGCTGAAATATTATTTCTGATCACGATGATGCATTGAGTCAATGTTCCGAGTTCTGTGTGCTGTCTTGCTATTTTCAATGGCTGATACTTGTCAGAGTTCTGTTTTTGTGGATACTCAGTTGCTCATTTTGTGCGCTTAAAATTTAATTTTTTTTGGAGTAGTTCATGGCTAGCAATAAGTCGTTCGAGTCGACGCTTCACGATATTGTTTACAGCATTGACACCGGAGTTGGTTTAAAACTGCTTCGGATAGGGTTGTATATTCTTATTCTCCTCATTGTAGTGATGATCTATACAGCGACCCAGTTCCGGGGTCTTAAGACAGAAGAGTCTATGGATCTTGTTCAGCTAGGCCGTAATATTTCCATTAAAGATGGGCTGGCAACCAAGACTGTGCGGCCGTTGACGATGTGGAAAATGCAACAGCGTACCCCAGATAAAGACCCGCTGATTTTTAGTCATCCTGATTTGTTCCACCCTCCGGCTTATCCAGCAGTACTTGCCGCTGGATTTAAACTTTTTGAAGCGGCGGGAATTGATCCTTTTAAAGTGTCGCAGAGTGGCCGTGGAATGAGCATGCCTGCTGAGCAATGGGTAATTATTCCGGTCAACCATCTTTTTGCAATTCTGACGGGTTGGATGGTGTTTCTTCTAGGGAAACGGCTATTTTCGCGGGAAATCGGATTCCTCGGTATGACCATTTACTATCTGAGCAACCTGGTTTGGAAGGACTCTATTTCAGGTTTAAACATTACCATGGCCGGTTTTTTTGTGATGGCGGCCTTTTATGCAATGGTTGTATCGATGTTGAATAAGCGTGACAATAAATCACGAACAGCTTGTCTGTTCCCGTTTTTTATTTCCATCATGCTTGCTGCGATAGCTTTTCTAACTCGTTACATTACATTAGCGGCTATTCCAGGACTCTGTCTGTTTGCCTTTCTGATGTCTGGACGGTTTCGGGGCGGCCTACGTTATGTCGTAGCCTTTTTGGTTCTTTTTTCTCTGTTGATTTCTCCATGGTTAATTCGTAACTACAAGGTCTGTGGAAATCCTGCCGCGATGGTTGGCTATACTGCGCTGGCAGACTCCACGCATTTTCCTGAAAATAGTTTAAATCGGGAGTATCAGCCGGAACTGAGCTTTAGAAGCATCACCACCACACTAAAGCAGAAATGGATTATGAACTATGCCGGCAAGCATGCGTCAGTGGCTCCTTCTATGGGTGGAGGTGTTCTAATGGCACTTTTTCTTACGACATTCTTTTATCATTTCATTCGACCTCAGGTGAATTATCTCCGGTGGGGGGTAGGATTATCCTTTATTCTGATGCTGGTACTTGCCGGATTTTTCTCTGAATCCTCAGTGAATATGATTCATGTGTTTTGGCCGTTTGTTATCCTTTACGCACTGGCGTTCTTCTATATTTTGATCGATCGGCTAGACCTCGGTGTGCGTCTATACAGCATGGGGCTGAAACTGTTGATTGTGATATTGGCTGCGCTTCCTCTGGGGATGACGCTCATGCCACCACACACAACGAACCATCCATACCCGCCATATCATGCTCCGATCATCGCACGAGTAGCAACGATGCTTAATGAACGCGAGGTGATGTGTACGGATATGCCTTGGGCAACGGCCTGGTATGGAGACCGTGTATCTATTCTGTTGCCGAAGAACCTAGACCAGTTTTACGAAATTAATGATTATCAACAGTATATCAGCGGACTCTATTTTACGGGGCTGACCACGGATCGTCCGTTTGCAAAAGATCTGTTAGCTGGGGCAGAGCAGGAGTGGCTCCCGATCTTTTCCGGCAGGCTTCCACCCGATTTCCCGCTTAAGGAAGCGATTAACATTAATCAACAGCGTAAAGATCAGGTGTTTTTCAGCGATCGCAACCGTTGGGCCGAGTCTGCGGTTGCACAGTAAGAGGGGGTTGTATGCGCATTGTATTCATGGGTTCTGCCGAATTGGCTGTCCCTTCACTCCGTTCCATTCTTGAAGCTGGAAAGGATGACGTGGTTGGAGTTGTTTCACAGCCTGATCGGCCGGCGGGACGGAAGCGCATTCTAACGCCATGTCCGTTAAAAGCGTTTGCAGAGGAACGTGGCCTCAATATTATGACTCCCGAAAAAGTTGGAGAGCCGCAGTCCGTAGAAACTCTTGCACAACTAAAACCCGATCTTTTCGTCGTAGTGGCCTATGGACAGTATATTCCTTCACGGATTATTAATTTAGCGAGATATGAAGCCATTAATGTTCATCCCTCTCTGCTCCCGAAATACCGTGGGTCCGCTCCCATCCAATGGGCTCTCTTGAATGGTGATGCGATAACCGGTGTGAGCATCATCTATCTTGCTCCGAAGATGGATGCCGGTGATATTCTCCGCCAGGAAACCTATCCCGTGGAGCAGACAGAAACGTCGGCAACATTGCACGATAAACTCTCTTTGTTTGGAGCAGAGTTGCTGTTGAGGGCTATTGACGATATCCGAAACGGTGCCGTGAAACGGACGGTACAAGATGAGATGCAGGCGGTGGAAGTTCGAAAATTAACTAAAGAAGACGGAAAGATTGATTGGTTGATGCCGGCCAAAAACATTCGTAACTGCATTCGTGCCTTTAATCCGTGGCCGGGAAGTTTCTGCACACTTCCGAACGGAGAGTTGTTGAAAGTCTGGAACGCTGAGTTGGAAGAAGGGCAGGGGTTGCCAGGTCAACTGCTCGATGATCAGCTATTGGTGGCTACGGGTGATGGGGCTTTGCGCCTAAGTGAAATTCAGCCGGTCGGCAAGAAGCGTATGTCCGCAGCATCTTTTCTTAACGGTCGCCCGTTGTCCGCCGGCGAAATGCTGAGCTAGTAAGTGGTGCGCGCAGGTTTTTGTGCGCGGAAGCGATTCAAAAAAAAACAACCCTTGGAAACCGCATCCTCCGCAGGACTTCCAACGGTTGAGAAAACAAAGCAAGGCCGGAACGGTTGGTTCCAGCCTTGAAATGGATTAAGCATTCAATGCTTATTTCTTTTTGTGACGATCCGCGCGTCTGCGTTTACGACGCTTGTGGTTCGACATTTTCTTCTTACGCCATTTTTTAATGGTACCCATATCGTTCTCCAGTTGTATCTCAAAAGGGCAAGTACAATAGTTATGCCACAACTTTATTCAAGCTAATTTCAATAATTCCTTCTGCGCCTGCAGTTTTCAGGTCCGGGATGATTTCGCGGACAACCGATTCATCAACCACAGTTTCGATTGCATACCAACCATCATCAGTGAGTGAGTTGACGGTAGGAGCATGTAGGGCTGGAAGCAGAGCCTTAATATTGTCGAGATTTGTTTCCTGCACGTTCAGCTTCAACAATACTTTGTCATCAGCATCGAGCGCTGCTTTCAGCAATAGAGCAATCTTTTCAAGCTTCTGCTTTTTCCATCCATCTTCCCATGCATCCTTGGAGCAGAAAAATTTGGTGTAGGATTCCATTAGGGTGTCGGCAATGCGCAGGTTATTAGCGCGCAGAGAGCTTCCTGTCTCGGTGATATCCACAATAGCATCTACAAAATCGGGAACCTTTACTTCAGTAGCTCCCCAGGAAAATTCAACTTCCGCATTTACGCCATTGCGCTCGAGCCAACGCTCTACAATACCAACACCTTCGGTGGCAATCTTTTTGCCTTCGAGGTCTTTAACGGAGTTAATATCGGAATCATTCGGGACCGCCAGGACCCAACGAACTGGACGTTTGCTCTGCTTGGAGTAAACCAGATCGCATAGATCAACAACATCCGATCCGTTTGCTTCAATCCAGTCAAGACCGGCAATACCCGCGTCCAGCATGCCATGCTCAACATAACGACTCATTTCCTGCGCACGCAGGATGCGGATCTCAATTTCCTCGTCATCAATCGTTGGGAAATAGGAACGCGATCCGCCCTTAATGCTGAATCCAGCTTTCTTAAACAGCGCGTATGTAGATTCCTGTAAGCTGCCTTTAGGTAGTCCAATAACCAGTTTCTTCATAAATCCTTTTCCTTATTTTTGTTTGGAAGAGAGCGGAATATAGAGGAACCGCTAACGCGTGTCCAATATCGGATTCAAAAAAATAAGAGAGGTATTTAAATGTGATTTGACTTTCACTGGTTAGGAAAAACCAATATCACTGGATGGTCTTGTTTGAGAATGCACCCGTGGCGCAATTGGATAGCGCAACTGGCTTCGAACCAGTCGGTTGCAGGTTCGAATCCTGCCGGGTGCGCCATGCTTCTGAGGGTGCGTTTGACTGAGTGCGAAGTAGACGCTTGTCTTTATGATATTTCTGAAAAGACTATTGGAA
>DATCZD010000186.1:0-4654 GCA_036526075.1 Pontiella sp.
CTCGATAAACATCAGGTCATCGCTCTCATTTGTGTTTGCCAAATTAATTTGATCGGGGAGGCTCCCATCTGCTACCTCCTCAATATATCGTCGTAATTCCTCAATGCTTTTTGGATATTTTTTTATTATCAGGAATCCGCAGGTTGCTGAGGCGATAATAAGCACGGTGATTATTGCTATGATTATGAACGTAACGGATCCTATCTCTCCTTGAAATAGATGAAATATGTATTGGGTAGCTAGAGCAGGTATTACGCTTAAAAAACAAAGGGCAATAACCGCCTGTTTTCTTGCGCTTACATTTCTCAGGTACAAGGCCGATGCAACATTTCTAATTACTCTATTCATATGAACCCCCATATATCTACTGTGTGCTCCGTTCGCACTTCCGAAGAACATATTATCTTGTCTTTAGATAGGGTTCAAAAAAAAACAATTTGGTATATATATGCGGAATAAGACTGGGTGACAGTGGCTTCCTCCAAAAAATGCCCACCTTGACAACAGCACTATACTGAGACTGTGTTTAATCTGTAACCTGTGTCAGGCTGACATAACGGATGGGTCAGACTAGGGAGCTAGGCCAGGCTTATGTGAAGTGATGCCTGAAGCGAGCATCTCTGTTGGCTCGCCCTCTTCTTCTAAGGAGCAGTATGAAGGTCCCAACAAAGCGGTTTGGCCGCACTGAGATTAAAATGCCGGTACTGACCTGCGGGGGCATGCGCTATCAGCAGGCATGGGAGGATTTGGCGCCGGAACGTATTGAATTCAAGGGTCAGGAAAATCTGGAAGCAACCATCCATCGTGCTCTGGAGTTGGGGATCAATCATATTGAGACCGCCCGGGGATATGGGTCATCAGAAATGCAACTGGGGCTGGTGTTGCCAAAGTTTGAGCGCGACAGGCTTTTGGTACAAACCAAGATCGGACCGAAAGAAACCGCCGAAGAATTTATCGAAACCTTTGAGGTTTCGATGAAGTATCTTCAGTTGGACCATGTGGATTTTCTCTCAATTCACGGCATCAATACCCCTGAGATTCTGGAATGCTGCCTGAAGAAGGGCGGATCAATTGATGCCGCACGTAAACTCCAGAAAGAGGGGCGGGTGCGCTATTTCGGGTTTTCTTCACATGCCGGGCCAGAAGTGGTTATTCCAGCTTGTGAAACCGGCGAATTTGATTATGTGAATCTTCATTGGTATTTTATCTATGACCAACTTCATTGGCCAATGGTGGAGGCTGCTTCGAAGATGGATATGGGCGTATTCATTATCAGTCCCAACGACAAGGGCGGTATGCTTTATAAACCTACGGAGAAAATGACGCGACTATGTGATCCGCTCACACCTATGCAGTGGAATACGCTCTATTGCCTCGCCCGTCCTGAGGTTCATACGCTCAGCATCGGCGCGGGAAATCCATCAGATTTTGATGAGCACGTTGAAGCCGTCTGCCGAAATTGGGATAATCGGGTTGAACTTGCTGGCCGTATTGAAGATCGGATTCAGCAATCGCTGGAGCAGGAACTTGGTGCGGAATGGATGAAGTATTGGCATGAGGGCCTGCCACACTATACCGAAACTCCCAATCAGATTAATGTACGAGAAACATTGCGCATATGGACATTTGAAAAGGGCCTGGGCCTGACCGATTTTGCCAAGATGCGCTATAATCTGCTCGGCAATGCGGATCACTGGTTTCCTGGAAATCAGGCGGTTGATGTAGATGAATATAATTGGTCCTGTCTAGATCACAGCCGTTTTTCGGATCGCATCCCCGATATCCTGAAGGATGCCCATGCGCGCTTCCATGTAGAAAAGGAAGTCAAACGGCTCAGTGAGCGTTAGGTAGAGATTTAACCCACTTCTAATCAAAGTCGGAAATGCCGATGACGCGTCGGAATTCAATATCTTCAGCGGCAAGAACAAGGGCCAGCGGTGGCATATCCTGTGTAGCGTTAATTAATGTTTCATAGTAGCGGCTGTATTCTTCAACTGATTCCTCCGCTTCCGGCGGACGCATGCCCATAAAGACCAGTCCAGCATCGGAGGAGGCTTGTCGAATAATATCATAGAAGCTCGGAAGACGTTTGATCAATACTTCCGACTTCGCCGGGATGCGCTGCTCATCGATAAAGTTTTTCAAGCGCTCTTCAGCCGCGGCCCGTTCATCGTTGGATTCCACAATACTCTTAATGACGAGTTTGGATTCGCGCCAGATGGGACTTTTTTGAATCTGATAGGCCAGAGTAAGAATAAGCCCGATATTCGCCTGATTCCCGCCCCACCAGACATGAATCTCATCCCCTTTGTCGGAAAGTTCAATGCTGCTTTCACGCACCATGATGAGGTTGCGTTGAGTGCGGTATATGAGTTGGATTAGGTCTGAAAACTCATTAAAGCTTGCGGGGTTTTCAGTTTCGCCAAGCAGGATGGTGTTGGGGGTCAGAGGGCCATATCCATAGGCGCGCACCAGAGCCCGAGCCCCGTCAATCATCGTTGGAGACGGAAAGATTTTTACGATAGCATCAACCTCTTTTTTTATCAGGTATTCGCTCATAGATGCTTCCATGGACTGCACTTTTTCTGCAGACCAATCTTCAACTGGAAGGATGCTGGCAATAGTCAGAGCGCTGCTATGCTGGGTAAGGGCATGGGCAATTTCAACCTGATGCCAACGAGATTTAGGAGACCCGCTCAAGGCAAGAATGTTGGGGCGCCAAGTGCGTTCATCCGGCTTCAGGCGGTTTAGACGGTGAACCGCAAAACGTATGATCAGTTTCAGAATGCCGTAGCGCATGTCTGCCCATTGAGCATTCAGTCGCCGGCGCTTAATGAGGTAAAAGACCAACCCGGTCACAAACAGAGAAACTAAGGTCGCTCCGGCGTCAATCATCAGCATCACCGTGAAGCAACCCCCGGCGCCAAGCAGAGACCACCCATAGTGAATCCGGAATTTAGGCCGCCATGACGGGCTCTCAATCAGTCCTTCCAGTCCGGCGGACAGGTTCAGCAGTCCGTAGGAGAGAAGGAAGAACATGGAGAGAATCGGAGCGATCAGGTTCAGATCGCCAAGCAGGACCGCTCCCATCGCGACCAGGAAGGAAATAAAGGTGGCGATGCGCGGATCAGCATTATCTTTTCCGTAACCTTTGCCGATGGATTGGGGAATAACCCGGTCGTTCGCTAGGGCTTGCAGAGTCCGGGGTGCACCAAGTAGTGAGCCGAGCGCGCTCGAAAGAGAAGCCGCAAAAATGCCGATAGTAATCAGAATGCCCCACTTGGAAATGGTGGTCATAATATTGGTATTGATCAGTAGCAGGTCTTTGTCGGGAATAACGAAGTGGAGAAAGATCGGAAGAGCCATGTAGACAATATAGCCGGTGACAATAGCCATCAGGGTTCCGCGCGGAAGCGATTTAGCTGGATCTTTCAGGTCGCCTGAAAGTCCTAATCCGGCTTCAATACCCGTTACCGCGGGGAAGAAGACCGCAAAAACGACCCAGAAACTTTCCTTGGATGGGATAATGGCATCGGCCGGAACGGCCAGCAGTTCCGGAGCAGGCTGCCCCATAAAAAAGGAGACCAGTGATGCGCCGATAGCAGCAAAGATGAAAAACTGAACTTTAAGGGCGAGGTCTGCAGAGATATAGGCTAACAGGGTCAGGAGAATCAGAGTGGTGCAGGAGATGATTTTGGGGGCCATATCCAGGTGTTGAACCCACATAATCATATTCTCGGGAAGCCAGGTTTCCAAAACAGCAAAGAATGGGGCTTCAATCATTGGCATCAGTGCTTCAGTGAAACCGGCAATGTAGAAGGCAACACCGAAGGCGCGTGCAAAAAAGAGGGGAAGGCCGATCGCCGCTCCAGCTTCGAGGCCCAGGGATCGGGAAATAATATAGTACGCGCCGCCGCCGCCCACTTTCATATTGGTGGCCATGGCTGAAATGGAAAGTCCAGTTAGAAAGGTAATAGCCGTTGCCAGCGTGACGATCAGCAATGTTCCTGCAATTCCTGCATTCCCGAGGACCCAGCCGAAACGTAGGTACATGATCACCCCGAAGATGGTCAGTACACTCGGAGTGAAAACCCCCTTAAAGGTTCCGAAGGCATATCCCTTTTTTTTCTGTTCAATCATGGCGACAAAATCCTTTTGAAATTAATTGTCGGCAGTCTTTCAAAAGCAGAAAGCAATGGGAAGTCTATTTGGATTGCAGAGGTTAACGAAATTTATGCTTAAAAAACGTTCCAACATCTTCAAGAACCATAATTAACGATGGAATCAGTAAAAGCGTGATTCCGGTGGCAAAGAGAATTCCGAATCCAAGTGAAATCGCCATGGGGATCAGAAAGCGGGCCTGACGAGAGGTTTCCAGAATCATTGGCATCAACCCGAAGAAGGTGGTCAGGGTGGTGAGAATAATCGGCCGGAAACGCTGTATGCCGGCGGCAACAACCGCATCGTGCATGGTGGCCCCTTCCCTCCTCTTTTGGTTGGCAAAGTCGATCAATACCAGAGAGTCGTTCACAACCACGCCGGAAAGCGCCACTACGCCGAACAGACTGATCAGGGTCAGACTATAGCCCAGCAACAGGTGACCGATGACGGCGCCGACGATCCCGAATGGAATAGAGACCATGATGATCATCGG